>CAZXTH010000169.1:4719-7193 GCA_964643585.1 uncultured Pseudoalteromonadaceae bacterium | reverse complement strand
CTCATTTGCCGGAAGATGTCTGCTATCGGGGCAATAAAAGAATGTGATGGCAATTGTAACTGTGCTTCCTGACCCTGCCCGAACCGTTTCAATTGTTGCTGCAGAAACCGGATATCTCGTGCCACCGGCCAGAGCCAAAGGGCGACAGCTATGGCTAGCAGCAGAAAAAAGAGCAGGCTGAACCAGTCAAATCCTTGCTGTGTTTCCATCGGAACAGGGCCCAACCGCCACAGGTTGTTGTCTTTCAGCCCATAAAAATACAGTGCATCGGGTTCAAACAGGGGGATCAACTGGCCTTGCTGCAATTTTTGCTGTTCTTCAGGCAGCCAGTGAATACTGCCTGGTGACAGAGATGTAACAGGTAAAAACAGGTTTTGTGGCCATTGAGCCTGAGGCTGGTGAAAACTTTGCGCCAGTTGTACGCTCAGCACATTCAGCCATGGCGGTTCCTGTTGGGGCTGCCAGTAACGCCAGAGTTGTTCAACAGCCCAACCCAGCCCCAGCAGTACCAGAAAAATAAACAGGTAAAAGTGCAGGAACAGGCGATGCATGGTTATTGCCAGGCATCTGCTACAAACAGGTAACCTTTACCCCATACTGTTTTAATGCGGAACGGTGTATCGGCATTATCGCCCAGCTTACGGCGCAGGTGTGAAATCCGGACATCAACAGTTCTGTCCAGTCCGTCATATTCACGGCCGATAATTTGCTGGTGAATAGCTTCGCGGCGCACGGTCTGACCTGCATTTTTGGCCAGCATCCATAGTAAATCGAATTCATAACTGGTGAGATCGACTCTTTCATTATCAAACCAGGCTTCGCGGGAACGTTGTTTCAGGAATAATTTGCCAAACTGCAGTTCCTGTAACTCAGATTTTGTGATGGGTTGTGCCCGCCGCAGCAAAGCATTGACCCGTGCAACCAGTACTCTGGGCTCCACCGGTTTTATCACGTAATCATCGGCACCCAGCTCAAGCCCGAGCACCTGATCAATATCGCTTTCTTTGGCAGTCAGCATCAGAATCGGGCCTTTGTACCATGGGCGAATCTGACGACAGACACCAAAACCATCAAGACCGGGCAACATCAGATCCAGCACGATCAAATCCGGTTGAAACTGCCGGCAATGATCCGCCACTGCATCGCCACGGTTTTGCCATTCTACGATAAACCCATGCTGCAGCAGGAAGTCCTGTACCAGCCCAGCCAGTCGGGAATCATCTTCAACCAGTAAGATTTTTGCCATCAGAATATGCTCCAGGGTGCTGCAATCCGCCGGCGCCGTACTGGCTGGCGGCTCAGAATATGCAGTTCGGTTTCCAGTAATGTCTGTTGTTCTGCATTGCGCAACGACAGGCTGGCAGGTTGCCAACTAGTGTGTTGTTGCCAGATGCCTGTTTTAACCTGTTGCCAGCATTCCAGCTGCTGTTCTGCCAGATACAGGCAAAGGTTTTGTGGCTCGGAACTTTGCCAACTGACATGCAGTTCAGTCTGACAGGATTGTTCAGCTTGCTGGGTAACGCAAATAACCGGGCTTACAGTCCAGCATAAACCTGACTCACAGGCCAGAGGCTGTGAAGCAGAAGCGACTGCAGAAAATCCGGTCAGTACGATAAGCAGCAACAATCTCTGCATTAAAAGAACCGGTAACTTATACCGAAGAACCAGGTCGTTACATTGTCTGTCCGCACCAGCGGGCTGTCTGTCATTGCATCATCCAGTTTTAAATAGCGTAAAAATGCAACCAGTGCAGTCCGCTCTGTAAGCGGTTTGTTCCAGTCGAGCCGTAATTCAGGCTGCCAGCTGGCGCGGCCCTGATAAGTTTCGGCATAAAATGTCTGGTCGCTGTTATGGATTCCGTAATAGGTATCTATCAGTTTGGCACTTTTCCAGTTCACACGCCCGGTAAGTTGCCACTGACCGTAGTGTGTCTGCCAGTTTCGGATTGCTGCTACGGAAGCATGCTGCCCATGATAAACACCACTGATATCATGCCAGAGGGCAGCTTGTAATTGCCAGTCGTTACCAAACCAGTCCAGTTGTAAGCCGGCATCAAAAGCCGTTTTCCGTTTTTCAATTTGCTGCACGGTAACTTCGTATGGCCCGAGTTTTATCTTGTCGTCTTCACGCATAGCCTGTTGCGTGTAGGCCATGCTGTTAAATTGCAGCATATTGCCGCCGAACCATTTCTGAAAATAGCCTTTTTCCTGGTTCAGTTGGGCTATCAGGCTAAGCTGCCAGTTTCCGTTATCGGCTAAGGTAGTGCCCAGACGTCCGTTATCAAAAAACCAGTATTTGCCGTAGTAGTAGATATCGGGCAGGATGACCAGCGGGAGTTTTTCTCCGCCATGCAGAGGGTTGCTGCGTTGTCCATAACCCAGCGCCAGACTCAGATAAAGCTGTTGTTCATTAATACAGTCCGTGCTGTCGCATTCCTGAGCCTGAACTACCGGGCTGGGAATAAGACAGAAAAA
>CAZXTH010000169.1:1604-4709 GCA_964643585.1 uncultured Pseudoalteromonadaceae bacterium | reverse complement strand
CAGAAAAACAACATTGCTGAAAGAATCAGGGAACGCAAAACAGACCTGCTAACAGAGACACTTCTGATGGAAGCATTTTAGCAAGAGCTGAACCGTAGGATAAGCGTTCATAACAATGTTTCACAAATTTGCTGTGAAAGTGACGCTAATTGCGTAAATTGGATCTGTTGCAGATAGCTTCTGGTGTAGGGGCGGGATAAAATGGCCTCTATAATAATGGTTATGAATACGTTCGTAATCAGCGGCATAAAGCAGCTAATACCAAATGTAGTTAAGGTGACGAGTATTTTTACCCTTAGCTGACTGGCATTACAGCATAAAGCAGGGTCTGTTATGAGAGATAAAGCTACTTCGTTTGATATCGCCTATCTTGCCGGGGTTTCCCAGTCCACTGTCTCACGGGCACTGCGTGACAGCCCTCAGGTAAATAAAGCAACCCGTGACAAAGTTCATGCGATTGCCCGCCAGCTGAATTATAAAGTAGACAAAAATGCCAGTAACCTGAGGCGGCAGCATAGCAATACACTGGCATTACTGTTGTTTGAAGACCCAACCACCGACGAGTCGCTGATTAACCCGTTTTTTCTTTCTATGCTGGGCAGCATCACCCGTGCCTGCGCACGTCATAATCACGATTTACTGGTATCGTTTCAGCAGCTCAGCGATGACTGGCATGCTGATTATGAAGATGCCAAAAAAGCTGACGGTATCATTTTGCTGGGGTATGGCGACTATAACGATTACGAAGAAAAGCTGAACAAGTTGTTATTGCAGAAAACCCATTTTGTTTGTTGGGGCGCGCAGGTACAAGGGCATCCCGAATTTACTATCCGTAGTAATAACCGTGAAGGCGGCCGCCTGG
Organism: uncultured Pseudoalteromonadaceae bacterium; assembly: GCA_964643585.1. GTDB lineage: Bacteria > Pseudomonadota > Gammaproteobacteria > Enterobacterales > Alteromonadaceae > Alishewanella. The sequence goes on along the minus strand of CAZXTH010000169.1, from coordinate 3,847 downwards.
CGGGCCTGCATTTGCTGGAAACGGGGCACCGCCGCTTTGCTTTTATTGGAAATGCTTCTGAAGGCAGCCCAGAGTTTTCTGAGCGCTATCTTGGGTTTATCGGCGCCTTGCAGCAGGCCGGTATCAGTGCTGACCAGGTACCGCATTTTGATGCGATATCCAGTGAAAGTGCCGGTGATATGGCAACGGTAAAATTACTGGAGTCTGATCATCAGGTTGATGCGGTTTTCTGTGCCAGCGATTTGATTGCTATCGGTGTTATGCGGACATTGCGGGCCCGTGGTTTAAGGGTGCCGGAAGATGTTGCTGTAATGGGGTTTGATGATATTCCTGTGGCTTCTTTTGCCAATCCTGCACTGACAACTATTCAGCAAAGTACCCAGCTGGCAGGTGAAATGCTGGTTACAAACCTGCTGAAGCTGATTGGTAATCAACCGATTACTGAAAATCAGATTGAGCCACGGCTGGTTATCCGTCAGTCCTGCGGGGCCGGACATTTACCAGTAAAATGATGTGTTTTGCGGGTTCCGGTGAGCGAAGTTTCTGTTAATATTCTGCTTCCGGCTTTTTAATCAGAAGGAATTATAGTGATCAGGCTTTATCCGTTGTTGATTGCTGTTGGTCTGGCTGTTGCACTATATAGTCAGGCTGTTCGTGCCAATGAAGTTCTGGCAACCCGTATGCTGGAGATTCGTCAGTCAGAAGGTATTGATACCTACTATAACCTTACTAATGGCCTACCCTTGCAGGGACAATACCGTCTGGTTCGTGATAATCAGGGGGTAACCGTTGCCGGTTTTGAACAGGGGCAACCCAATGGCAACTGGCAGGTGTTCGATCCCCGTAACCAGTTATTGCTTTCTGGCCAGTATCTGTCTGGTCGTGCTTATGGTGAGTGGACTTATTACGCTGCAGATAACCGGGTAGAGCGCACCGAGCACTATGAAGCGGGTGTGCCTGCAGGCACATGGCAACAGTTTAATGAACTGGGCCAACTGACAGAAACCACAGAGTTTGAACGAGGCGAAAAAAAGCAGGTCCGGCGTTTTCACAGTAACGGCCGTCTTCAGGCTACAGAATTATACAAAGATAACCTGCGGCATGGTGCATGGCAGACATTTCATCGTAATGGCCAACAGGCAGAGCAGTGGCATTACATCAATAACCAGTTGCACGGCGAATATACCAGCCGGGACGAACATGGCGTGGTTATACAGTCCGGCCATTACAATGCAGAAGGAAAGAAAGACGGCCTGTGGCTACAGTTTCATGATAAAGATCGCCCTGCCAGCAAAGAACAATACAGTAACGGCAAATGGCATGGCGTAAATCAGTTTTTTAATGCTGACGGCCAGTTAGCGTCTGAATGCGCATATGATCAGGGACGCCGCCATGGCAAATGCCAGTTTTTCTTTGATAATGGCCAACTGCAAAGTCAGACTCATTACCAGAACGACGTACAGCACGGAGAAGAGCTACGCTATAACGAAGATGGCGTGTTGCTTGAGAAATTTAACCTGCTGGATGGCCACCCTACCGGCGAACAATTTACCTATCATGATAATGGCAAGCTGAGGCAACTGACGACTTACCACACTACAGAGCGGGCAGATAACGGTGCTTTTCCGTTACATGGCAGGTTTGCCCGTTTTGATCGGGATGAGCAACTGGTTGAAGAGATTTTTCTGAAATCAGGTGAGCGGGACGGCGCTTACCGGCGTTTCAGTAGCGGGCAACTGTTGGAAGAGCGGTACTACGAGAAAGGTAAATATCATGGTGTCAGCCGTGTATTTTATAATGATGGTAAACCGCGTGAAGAGCTGAATTTTGTACAGGGTAAGCGGCAAGGGCCTTTTAAAACCTGGTTTGATAACGGGCAGTTACAGGAAGAAGGCGAATATAAAGAGGACCAACTGAGCGGCAAGTTACAGAGTTTTTATAATACTGGTAAACCCCGTAAGCTGGAAAATCTTGCCACAGAAAAGAAACCATCAGAAACCCGCTTTGCCCGTCATGGAGAGTACCGGTTATGGTACGCCAATGGCGATCTGAATGAAGAAGGTGAATATCGTCATGGTTTAAAACATGGTCTCTGGACGAGCTATTCACAGGGCGAAAAATCTAAAGAAGAAGAATTCCTCGAAGGTAAACCTAACGGTAAATATATTACCTATTATCAGGGACGCCGCCGGACCTCCGGGACTTATGAGAACAGCCAGAAAACCGGCGCCGTGTAGGCCACC
>CAZXTH010000169.1:0-1594 GCA_964643585.1 uncultured Pseudoalteromonadaceae bacterium | reverse complement strand
TTATCAGGCTGATGATCCGACTTACGGTTTTATCCCCGAAGGTACACCACGGTATAAAAATCACTGGCTGAATAATAAACAGCACGGTATTGCTGAGTTTTATACGGCTAAAAATGTGCTGTATCGCTCTGAACAATGGATAGATGGTAAGCAGGAAGGCGAATATAAAGAATTTTATGTCGCTAACGGTGAAAGTAAGCTGGGTGGCATACTGAAAAACGGTAAAAAACAGGGATTATGGCAAAGCTGGTATGAAGATGGTGTTCTGGCTCAGGAATATCACTACGATAATGATAACCGGCATGGCTTACTGAAAGAGTTTTATGACAATGGTATGCCTAAAAGCGAGATAGAGTACGAGCAGGAAGTATTGAATGGTAAATATGTGCTTTACCATGAAAACGGCCGGATAAAGCAGCAGGAAACCTATACCAAGGGCCTGAAAGATGGCGAAGCATTGTATTATCACCAGAATGGCAGAGTCTCTTCACAGGGAACCTGGTTCAGAGATCGTAAAGAAGGTGAATGGAAAGAATTTTGGCCGAATGGTCAGGTTCGTACTCAGGGCAGTTATATCAGTAACCGCCAATCCGGCGACTGGGTTTATTATGACCAGAATGGCAAGCTGATCAAAACCGAACATCGGGGATAATCCGTTTAACCGGCTGACAATAGGTAAAATATTCTTAATGTCAGCTGGTTATGTTTAAAGTAATCAGCAGCTATAAATGCCTATAATACAGATCTCAGAGTTGGCAAAACAGGTACGGGGTGTTTTTTAAGGTATTAATGTGATGACGGTAGCTCTTGGATAGTCATGTGTACAACCATTCACATAAAGCTTTATTGTTTTTGATGTTGCAATAGCCATCATAATTACAGATAACGCTCTATCGGCAAGCTTAGGGTCTATAAATGCTACGAATTGCTTTTTTGAACAGGTTACAGATGTACTGAATGGAAACTGGGTTTTATGTTTTACGTATACACCTCCATCTGCAAATGAAAACGCATCATGTTCCACTATTTCTAGTTGTAAAAAGTTAGCTGGGGTTAATTCAACCCATTCACCCGCGAACGAAAAAGAAGTACTAAAAAATAAAATTATAATAAAAATTTGCTTCATTAATATTCCTTAGTAACAACAAGTTCATGGTATGCAATTTTCGGGGTAAGGATACTGAAAGCTTTTCATCTTAACAATATATGGATTATAAGTTTACGTATCTATTTTGTTGTTTTATATGGTTTTCTCAAGAGCATCTTTTAATGCTGGGAAAAATAACAGCGTATCCGGGATAGGCTGTATTCCAGCGCGGGCCAGAGTTTTAAGTGGCTGAAATTGCAGATCGGTAATATACAGCGCTACCCGCTTTTTCTGACATTGATCAATCAGCTTATTCAGTGCAGCAAGCCCGCCTGCATCTAAAATAGGTACGCCGTCCAGATATAACACAATACCTTTGCTGTTATGGGTCATGGCTGCAATTTCGCCAAAAATCCGGTCAGCGGCGGCAAAAAATAACGGGCCGCTTATTTTTAGCACTTTCCAGCCTTCAGGCAGTGGTGTGTCTACCTGCTTCCGGTTAGCTGA
>CAZXTH010000168.1:0-7260 GCA_964643585.1 uncultured Pseudoalteromonadaceae bacterium | reverse complement strand
CACAAGCCAATAAAGGCTCATGTTCAATGACTTGTTTTAATACTGGTCTTTTTTTATCAGGATCTGTACAAAGCGGGAACCAGCCACAAACATATAAAGCATCATGCTGTATTGCTGGTCCATTCTGAACATTTTTGCGGGTATTATGTTGTATAAATGCAGCTGCCAGTATTAATACTAAAGTGGCAACGGTAATAACATATATTTTCATGGTCTGTCCCCATAGATTGGTTAGCAGACAAACCCTAGAAAATAAAAAATACCCTTACTCGATGAACTTTACATAAAACTGTTATAAAAATTCGACGAGAGCAGGTATTTCAGCAATATCAATATCAGCCAGTGCAAATTCAAAGATATAAGCAAACTGTTCATCAGCAGAAATGCTGAAACGCCCGAGGTACATAGAATCCACAATAACTTTGCTGTCTTTTTCAGCAAAATCGTAGTAATACAACCGATATCTTAAATCATCAACCAGATAAGAATAATAAATACCATTTTTACGTGGCTCAACTTTAATCAATACCTGTGTTTCCGGTAATATTATTGGCAATTGTTCTGGTTGTTGTTCAGGCCTTTGAATATAAAATTGTTTTGTACTACTGTCGCGCCAGATAACATAATCAGCATAATAACTTTCCTGATACAATTCTTTATCTGCGGTTGCCACTAAAGGCGTCCCCGGATTGGCAGGGTCAAGCATTACAATTTGCCAGCGTCCCTGATTCGAGCCCGTGTAGAAAATCCTGTTACCATCACGGCTCCAACTGGCAGAAGCAATTGCAGTTCCTTCAGAACCAGAAATTCTGCGAGTCTGTTCATCTGGCCCTGTCAGCCAGATTTCATTATTAATCTGAATCAGCAAGCGACGCCCGTCAGGTGCAAATGCCAGATGCCGGAAACGTTCACTCTGCTCAAAAAAGGTAATCTGTTTCTGGCGGCCATCAGGATAAAAATACCATACCTGTGGCAGACCAGAACGACGTGATACCACGGCAGTTGGCCCACCTTCAACAGGATTGGTTTCAACAAAAGATTCATTACGGTTTGAACTGAACACCGCTTCAGGAACAGATTGTGTATTCAGCAATGGATTAGCGGTTTTCAGGATATTCATACGTGAAAATAAGCCAACAGAGGCAAATAAGCGCCCCGATGCCGTTAGCTGTACTTCATTCGCATAATTATTGGTATAGGCTACCAGTTGGCTTTCGCCTCCCGTTAAAGCCACTTTACTGAGTGAAGAGGCCCCGGAAGGATAAATAATGTGGCTATCTGTAAGATCCCAGTCAACATTCCCCGGATAAGTATCACTGACCTGCACCAGCATCCGGGTTGCCCGGCTGGCTAAGTCCAGTATCCAGATCTGAGCAGCTCCGCCAGCATCACGCAAAAACACCAATTTATTGCCTTTACGGGAAAAGCGGGCTGCATAATCACCAAAGCTACTGGCCGGCGGTAACGTCAGTTGTTCTGCTGTTCCGCCGCTGGCGGGTAACAGCATGAGTACCATCTGTTTTTGCCCACGCTCCAGGCTTGGATAAACCAGATAATTACCATCTGGCGACCAGCTGATTCTGGCCGAAACAGATTTACTGCCGCAGGATGCCAGCAGGTCATCGCTGAGTACATCCGTTTTTTGCGACCCCAGAGTAATCTTTCTGATCTCACAGTTATTATCGTTATATTTCCGCTGATAAGCGATTTGCTGCCCATCAGGGCTGAATGCAGCACCGAAACTGCTGTAACTGCTATCGGTCAGCTGAGTATTGCCATGCGTGCCTAATTGCTGCAGCAAGAGTACCGGCGTATCTTTTTCATTTGCTGCATAACTGAAAACCAGATAGTTCTCATCTGCAGACACATTATGATAAAACTCCAGCCCGTCCATTGAGGTCACCGGCTGATAACGCAGCATCGGTACCACTTTTCCACTGGTAAGCTCACTTCGCCCTCCGGCAACATAAAACAGTAGCCAGGAAAGCAAAAGCGCAACTCCGGTTGCAATTAACCAGAATTTATATTGCTTATACCAGGGTAATGGTTCTCTCTTCCTGGGTTCTGCATATAACGGAGAAGCCACTTCACCAACAGAGCCAGCTTCTGTTGTGCCATCAGATACAGGCACAACATAAGCAATAAAACGATAACCGCGCTTAGGAATGGTTTCGATATAACTCGGTTCACGGGTATCATCGCCAAGAGCAACCCGCAATACCCGGATAACCCTTGTTACCCTGCCGTCAGAAACATCCCTGATCCCCCAAACGTCCAGTAACAGTTCTTCCTTGGTAATAAGCCGGCCAGCATTAACAATAAAATAGTTCACCACTTTCTGGCACAGATTATCGAGGTCAGCCGTAATACTGACCTGTCCCTGCGGATCAAGTTTTACCAGTTTGTCCTGCTCAGGCAGATACCGCCAGTCTCCCACTATATACGGACGGTCAGGTTTTATTGACATGGGCTCAGGTAACCTTATTTATTCTTCTTCTTCACAACGGCTGCTTACCGGCATTTCACCGGAAATCGCAGGTAATAACAATACGTTAATGCAATTTTGTGCCGATGGATAGCCCGTAATAGCGGAAAAAGACTGTAAATTAACCTGAGCAGGCCGGTAACGGATAAGTGAACTGCTGCCATACAGCCTTATAAACTGGCTGAACAAGCGCAAGGAACCTGTACTACCGGTCAGGCCAATACTTTTATTATCATCTCTTCCCATCCATGCCACCATCAGGCTTCGCTGGTCAAAGCCACTAAACCAGCTGTCACGGTAATCACTTGACGTGCCTGTTTTACCAGCAAAGTTGACACCCGGAAATTGCTGGCTAAGCACCTTTGCTGTACCCGTTCTGGTGGCTTGCATCAATGCATACTGCAGCAGATATATTTCTTCCTGACTATAGCGTTGCTGTACATCTGGCTGACGCTGATGCAAAAGGTTTCCCTGATAATCGGTGACCGCATCGATTACACTCAGTGTCTGATAAGCCCCGTTATTAGCAATAGTCTGATACAACTGAGCAACTTCCATCGGACTCAGCTCTACCGCCCCTAATAATGCAGCCGGGTGCAAACGAATCTGCCGGTTCAGCCCCAGTTTACGTAATCCTTCACCCAGCACCGGCATACCTAATTGTAAACCCAGACGTACCGTAGGAACGTTCAGCGAATCAGCTAATGCCGTCAGCAGATTTACCCGCCCCCGGTAATTCAGGTCAAAATTCTGGGGCTGCCACTCCTGATTATTAGAACGCAGACTTATCGGGGTATCTTCAAGCACTGTTGCCAGATTAAAACGTCCGGGTTGTGCCAGTGCCTGCAGATAAATCACTGGCTTTATAATGCTGCCTATCTGACGCCGTGCTTCAATCGCTCTGTTAAAACCGGCAGTATTCACTTCCCGCCCGCCAACAATAGCCGTAACTTCTGCCTGCCGGTAATCCGCTACCACAACAGCCGCCTGTAATTCTGTATCCAGAGTTGCCAGTTGTTGCTTAACAGCCTGTTCTGCTGCAATTTGAGCCTGGGGATCAAGATAAGTAAAAATCTTTATACCTGACTGCTGCTGTTCATAACTGATATCCAGCTGGCGCAGGGTTTTCCTGACCGCATCAACATAAGCCGGGAAACCCGAACTAAGATATTCATCACGAGATACCAGCTTTAGTGGTTGTTTCACTGCCTGCTCATAAATTTGCTGACTTAACAGGTTTTGTTCCTGCATCAGCCTCAACACAACGTTACGACGCTGCTGGGCCCGCTCAGGAAAACGCCTGGGATCATAAAAAGAAGGCCCCTTTAGCATACCAATCAGCAAGGCATATTCTTCCGGCTGCAGCTCAGCCAAGGGTTTGCCAAAGTAAAAACGGCTACCCAACCCAAAGCCGTGCACTGCATTGGCGTGATTCTGGCCGATAAAAATCTCATTAAGGTAGGCTTCAAGGATCTGATCTTTGCTAAAACGATATTCAAGAATCAGTGCTATCAGTGCTTCATTGGCCTTACGCCATAAAGTACGGCTACTGTTCAGGTACATATTTTTTGCCAGTTGCTGAGTCAGGGTTGAGCCTCCCTGTACTGTACGTCCGGCAGCTAAATTAGCCCACAATGCCCGAAGTACAGAAAGTGGTGACACCCCATGGTGGCGATAGAACTGGCGGTCTTCAACCAGAATCAGCGTATCTTTAATAATGTCAGGAACCTGTTGTAGCTGAACCAGCTCCCGATCTTCCTGCTGCGGTGAAATCAGGTGCTCAATCAACTGAGGCTCCAGCCGGGCGTAGTCAGGCGAGTTTTCACGGGATACAGGCAAGATGCGGTTAATGCCGCTGCTGTTAAATTCTACGGTGAAACGGGCCGCACTTTCATAGCCCTCAACAAACATAAAAGGCCGGCGGAAAATATCCACTTTATTACCGGAAACACTGTACTGCCCTGCCGAGCTTACCTGCTGTACCTGCCGGTATTTCAGCTGTTTCAGTTCAGCCACTAATTCCTGGCGGCTTAGCTCACGCCCCGGGTAAAAACTCAGGCTTCTGGCATAAATCTGTGCCGGCACCTGCCATTTCTGGCCTGAAAACTGCTGCGTTACCTTACTGTCCAGGTAAATCAGGTAAATCACCAGAATGCCACTCAAGATCAGCATCAATTTCAGACAAAACATCACGACCTGTCTGACAAAGGTATGTGGCGGCCTGGCAACGGCAGTCCGTTTGCGCGTTTTACTCATTGCTGCATCGCCTTTTTAGTGCGGGTCGTCGGCACAGCTACAGCCGGGTCATCCGGCCAGTAATGTTTAGGGTAACGTCCTTTCATTTCTTTTTTGACATCCTGCCAGGTGTTCTGCCAGAAACTGGCTAAATCCCGGGTCAGCTGCAATGGCTGCCGTGAAGGAGATAACAATGCCATCGTTAGTGGTAACCGTCCCTGCAAAATGGCCGGGGAGCGCATCTGACCATAAACTTCCTGAATACGCACTGAAAGCAACGGACCGTTCTCTGCCTGATAATCAATACTCAGCCGGGAACCGGTTGGCGCCAGCCAGTGTGTCGGAGCCAGCTCTTGCAATTGCCGGTTTTGTTCGTAACTAAGACGTGCCAGCAAAGCATCGTGCAATGGCAGTTGCTGCAATTGCTGACTTTTACCGACATTGCTCAGATAAGGCCCCAGCCACTGCTCAAGCTCTGCCAGCAAGGTGGCGGCAGAACTATCCGGCCAGCCATCTTCCGGGTAATGTAGTTTCACCAGCGACAACCTGGCGAGAAACTGGCGGCTATGAACTTCCCAGGGCAAAATATCCAGTCCGTGACGGCGGATATATCCAAGCCAGGCCTGCAATTTTTGCTCAGACGTTGGTAACTTATCACTACTGCGTTTTTGCAATATACACTGCCCGAAGCACAGCTGTTGTTCAGACAAAAATGCTGCTGTCTTATCATCCCAGCCCGTACGTTCTGTCCAGCTCAGCTCCTGCTGCCAGTCACTGAGAATATCATCCGGATTAACAGAAACCGCCCGGCTGATGCGGTTCTCCTGTTGCCATTGCTGTAATTGCAATACCACCAGCCAGTCCTGTTGTTGTAATGCATGGTCAGGTGGCAGTACTGCTCCACTACCGCCAGACAACAGATAACCATTTCCGCGGCGCATTGCCAGCCTGTCGGGCCAGGCTCGTAGCAATAACACCGGCACCCACTCTAGTGGCAAATGTTGCTGCACCGGAAATATCAGCGATGCTGCCAGCCTCTGTGCCTGTTGCCACTGACGGTGATACGCAGGCAAGCGGCGCTGCAGTTGTTGCAACTGGCTGTAAATATCAGCCTCATTCTGCCGGCTCTCTTCCAGTAACGCGGCCAGTAAACAGGCCAGCCAGCCAATACCTACGTTTCCCTGTTCTTCAAGCTTACCGGCATGCAGCAGCATGGCAGCTAATCGTGGTTCAGTACCCAGCCGGTGCATTTCCCGCCCAAGACTACTGATATGCCCTTGCAAAGTCAGAGCACCAAGTTGCTGCAACAGCTTTTCAGCCGTTTTAAGTGTTGCCGCAGGAGGGCTCGTTATCCAGGCCAGTTCCGGTACCTGACAGCCCCAAGCAGCAACTTCCAGCCGCAACGTTGTTAACTCTGCCTGAGAAATTTCAGGCTGCTCAAACTGGGACCGCCGCTGCCATTTTTCTGCAGTATCAATCCGGTAGGCTATTCCAGGCGCAAGCCGTCCTGCCCGACCGGCCCGCTGAATAGCTGCGGCCTGGCTAATAGCAGCGGTTTCCAGCACATTAAGTCCTTGCCGGGGGTGAAATACCGCTTTGCGGCATAGCCCACTGTCGACAACCACATTAATCCCTTCTATTGTCAGGCTGGTTTCAGCCAGGTTCGTCGCAAGCACTATTTTCAACTGCCCATCCGGGGCTGCCGCAATGGCTTGTTGCTGTTCATCCAGAGACATCGTGCCAATAAGTGTAAATACCCGAAGCTCTGCAGGTACGTTTTGTTCTGCCAGCCAGCGTGAAGCTTGCATAATTTCGCCCTGTCCCGGCAGAAAAACCAACACGCTGCTCTGGTGCTGCTGTACCGCCAGTAACGCCTGACGGGCACACTGCTGCCATACCGGTGTTCCATCAGGAGCGATATAACGGATATCAACCGGAAAAGCCCGCCCTTCGCTGCTGATTACCGGAGCATCCAGTTGTTTGCTTAATCCAGAAACATCCAGCGTTGCCGACATAATCAATACATGCAGATCATCACGCAATTGCTGAACCTCACGTACCAATGCCAGTGCCAGATCGGCATGCAGCGAGCGCTCATGAAACTCATCAAAAATCAGGATATCAACAGATTGCAATTCAGGATCATGCTGAATTTTGCGGGTTAATACCCCTTCTGTAACAATCAGCAACCGGGTAGCATCACTGCTTTTCTGTTCCTGACGGATTTGATATCCCACAGTCTGTCCAACGGCTTCACCCAGCTGTAATGCCAGATACGCCGCAATGCTACGGGCTGCCAGCCGCCGTGGCTCAAGCATAACAATACGCTTGCCCTGCAAGCTTTCGTGTTGCAATAAATAAAGAGGCAGGTAAGTGGATTTACCAGCACCGGGCGGCGCCGATAAAATAACTCTGGCTGTTTGCCGGAGCATTTTCACAACATCAGAACAGACAGCGGCAACAGGTAACACATTCAAACCTTACGTTTGCAGACAATGCCGCTATTATAGCCATAGAACAGGCTTTTAGATAATAATGCC
>CAZXTH010000167.1:4892-7264 GCA_964643585.1 uncultured Pseudoalteromonadaceae bacterium | reverse complement strand
GGCTGGTATAAAACACCAGACCAAGCACAGAAGCCAGGATCCCCAGTACCACGGCATCATTAGTAAATAGCGCTGCATCTTGTTGCATCATTCTTATTATCCGTATTATTTATTCATAAACCCGACCGTAAAATAGCATAGGTTAACAAAGCAACAAAGTATCAGACTACAGACTGCCTGATAAGCAGGTTAGTACGGCGCCTGTCTCTGTATTTGCAACTGGCATTAAACTGCATTTTGTGTTTTTATGCGCCCGAAACAGTAAAAAGGGCACCATGCCCGGCTGATGGAGGTTCAATGTTATCCCGATTAAAATGGCTGAGTGCCATACTCGTATTTTGTAGTGCAATCGTTATAGCGCGGCCGATGACACTGGAAGAAACCGTGTCGGTAAAAGCCGTTACTCAGGTTGTTACCAGTAATGATGGTCAGTACACTGCTTTTATCAGAAACCGCCCACGTAACCCCTATAATGAAGATGACGGCAGCAGCCATACTGAACTGTATGTGCTGGACAGCAAAGGACAAGAGCACGCTTTTGTTACCGGGGCTGGCCGCGTGACACAGCTAAGTTTCAGCAGCGACAGCCGCTTTATTTATTTTCTGGCGAAAAGAGGCAACGATAAATTTACCTCGTTATACCGCATTGCTGTAAATGGAGGCGAAGCTGTTAAAGTATTCAGCCACGACAATAATATTCAGCGTTATACCCTGCATGAAGATGGCAAAACGCTGGCGTTTCTGGCCCGTACCGCTGACGATAAAAATAAAGCAGAGCTAACCCGTAAAGGTTTTAAAGCCGAAGTTTACGAAGAAGGCTTACCTTTGACCCGCCTTTATCTGGCAGATCTGACAATCAGTAACAATGAACTTAAACCACTGTCGCTTGAACAGCAGGTTTTGTCAGTTCAATTCCGTCCTCAGCATCAGCAGCTATTAATCCGTACCGCTCCTACCCCCCTGATTGACGATGATTATATGGCCAGCCAGTATCAGCTTATTAGCTACGATGCTCAGCCGGTTCAGGTAATCAGTACTGCGGGTAAGCTGGATATGGCGGCTTTCTCGCCGGATGGCAGCCAATTAGCTATTATCGGCAGCGAAGATATTCATGATCCTTCAGCTGGCCGCCTGTTACTGGCCGATCTGCAAAATGGCAGTACCAAAGATTTGCTGCCGGGTTATCAGGGTCATGTACAGGATCTGGCCTGGCGCTCAGATAATCAGCTGTTGTATGTTGGCCATGTCGGTACAGAAGCAGAAATCGGCAGTATCAATCTACGTAACCAACGCAGCAGCGTTGTCGTAAAAACCGGTAACGGCATCGCGACCCGGATTGATATCCCGGCATCAGGTAAAGCCACCCGTCTGCTGATAAACAAAGCTGAACATCCGGCAGAAGTGTACAGCATGACAGATCGCGGAGCGCTGAAACGCCTGACTAATTCTAATCCATGGCTGAAAGACATCAGCCTGCCAAAACAGGAAACCGTGAAGCATCAAGCCAGTGACGGCTTAGCGCTGGAAGGTATTCTGGTTTATCCGCTGAACTATGTAAAAGGCCAGCGCTACCCACTGATTATGGTTGTTCATGGTGGCCCGGAAGCGCATATTTCCAATGGCTGGCTGGATCGTTACGCCAGTCCGGTAAAACATGCTGCTGCCGAAGGTTATATGCATTTCTTCCCTAACTACCGTGGCAGCACAGGCCGTGGGGTAGAATTCTCCAAAGCCGGACAAAATGACTATGCCGGTAAAGAATTTGACGATCTGGTCGATGCCAAAAACTATCTGGTTGAGCAAGGGCTGGCGGATAGCACGAAAACAGGTATTACTGGTGGCTCTTATGGTGGTTTTGCATCTGCCTGGGCCGCAACAAAACAGACTGAGCATTTTGCGGCCAGCGTGATGTTTGTCGGTATCAGCAACAATCTGTCCAAGTTTGGTACCACAGACATTTCTAACGAAATGTATCTGGTTCACGCCCGCAGCTACCCATGGCAGAAATGGCAATGGTACTTAGAACGCAGCCCCATTTACTATGCAGAACAAGCCAGAACACCGATTCTGATTATGCATGGCAAAGAAGATACCCGCGTTCATCCAAGCCAGTCGGTAGAATTATACCGTTACCTGAAAGTGCACGGTAATGTGCCGGTGCGGTTGGTGCTGTATCCGGGAGAAGGCCACGGTAACACCCGAGCGGCTGCCCAGCTGGACTATGGTATGCGCTTAATGCAGTGGATGGATCACTTCCTGAAACAAGGTAACAAAGAGCTGCCCTCACATGAATTGCCACATGCTGAAAATCTCAAAGCAGCAAAAAAAGAAAGCTAAGCAGTAACGATAAAGTACTAACGATAAAAAATAAA
>CAZXTH010000167.1:0-4882 GCA_964643585.1 uncultured Pseudoalteromonadaceae bacterium | reverse complement strand
CCAATTAAAAAGCCCGGAGTGATAACTCACTACCGGGCTTTTTAATTGGTATCAATGCACGCTGTTATTATTCCACTATTATTTCCCGTAATGTCAGTGCTTGGCCTTCAAACTCTACGCCATCCCAGCCATGACGGATAAAATTACGGATATTCTGGTGGTCAGTGGCAGCAGGGGTTGCCAGTACATGACGGTAAAAATCGCCAAACAGGAATAATGTTTGGGCTTCTGATAGCTGATGTAACTGACCAAAAGCCAGAATTTTGCAAGAGCCGCTGTTCTCACCGGCTTTATTATAAACATCGCCATTTTTAAATGCGGTTGGCGTAAACAGATAAGCCCGGTCAATTAAAGCAATACTCTGTCCAAAGTCAACGGACTCGGGTTCAGTACTTAACTGGATAAAAAAATCCTCTAACATGCTGTCTCGTCCTTAAAATCATCACTGCAACAGATAGTAGAACTGCCTGCCTCTAACTGCAATATACACGCCTGACAATGTTATAACAGTCAGTACCGGATCCGGCCAGACAATCCCGCACAAACAGGTATACTGGTTGCAATACAGTTTATGCAGACAGCCATATTATGCTGACACCTGAAGTATGCCATCAGGCTCGTTTAAGCCGCGATCCACGCTTTGATGGCCTGTTTTTTATCGCAGTGAAAAGTACCGGCATTTTCTGCCGGACAATCTGTCCTGCACGCCTACCGGCAGAACCTCAGGTAACTTATTTTAATTCTGCTGCGGCAGCCACAGAAGCAGGCTTCAGGCCCTGTTTACGCTGCAGACCGGACAGTGCGCCCGGCTCCGCAGCATGGCAGGGTACGCAAACCACGCTGAAAAGAGCACTTAATCTGATTGAGCAAGGTGCACTGCAACAGCAAAATCAACAAGAACTGGCTGAGCGACTCGGGATTAGCGAGCGTTATCTGCGTAAATTATTTCAGCAGGAACTGGGGATAGCGCCACAACGTTATGCCTTGCTGCAACAAGTGTTATTTGCCAAGAAACTGCTGCATGAAACCAGCCTGAGCATCAGCCAGATTGCCGCTCAATCAGGGTTTAACAGCCTGCGTCGTTTTAATGATGCCTTTAAAAAAGAACTGAAAATGCCACCCAGCCAAATCCGCCGCCGTAAACCGGATAGCAGCAACATCATCGAGCTTAGCCTAAGCTACCGGCCACCGCTGGCCTGGCAGCAAATGCTCGATTTCTGGCATAAGCGAACATTAAACGGAATTGAATGGGTTAATGATCTCACCTATGGCCGTACCTTTACCTGGCAACAACAACCCGGCTGGTTTGAAGTATCACCTAAAGAGCCTGACCAGTTACAACTGAAGCTGTACTGGCCTGCCGAGCAGGGACTATTCAGTTTGCTGAAGCAGCTGCGCCGGCTATTTGACCTCGATGCAGATATCAACCTGATAGAACAGCAATTACTGCAGCATCCGCTCTTTCAGCACGGTATTATTTCCGGCTTACGGATCCCAGGGATCTGGAACAGTTGGGAGGCAGGTGTACGCGCTGTTCTGGGGCAACAGGTCAGTGTTGCAGCCGCAAGAACCCACCTGAACCGTCTGGTTGCCGGGTTGGGCACGGCTTTACCCGGCAGCAGCGATAAAATGCTGTTTCCATCTCCTGCTGCAGTCATGCACAGCGAACTGGATATGCTAAAAATGCCACAACGCCGCAAAGAGACATTACGGGCATTGGCAACTTATATGGCTGAACATCCTGAGGCCGATCCGGAACAATGGCTGGCACTGAAAGGTATTGGCCCATGGACAGTCAACTATGCCAAAATGCGCGGTGCCAGCGACAGCGATATCTGGCTGGGTGGTGATCTGGGAATTCAGAAAGCACTGCAACAGCTGGCTGCAGCCAATACTATCAGCACCGATACACTGGCACCCTGGCGTAGCTATGCCACGTTTCAGTTATGGTTTAACGGAGGAAATTAAGCATGTACGTTCAGTATATTGATAGCCCACTGGGGCCTGTCAGAATAAAAGCCACAACTCAGGGTATCAGCGAGATTATCTTTGTTCGTCCGGAACAGCACACTGCAGATACACCTTCTGCGTTGACTCAACAGGCCGCAACACAGTTGCAGGCTTATTTTGCCGGTAGCTTACAAAAATTCAGTTTGCCACTGGATGCCACTGGAACAGCTTTTCAGCAACAGGTATGGCAGCAGCTGTGCACTATAGAATATGGCCAAACCTGCAGTTACAGCACCATTGCTAATGGTTTGAATAACCCTAAAGCGGTACGGGCGGTAGGGGCGGCAAATGGCAGAAACCCGGTTTCTATTGTGGTGCCCTGTCACAGAGTGATCGGTGCAAACGGTACTCTGACGGGTTATGCCGGTGGGCTGGATAAAAAAGCCTGGTTACTGGCGCATGAAAAGCAATATTGTGAATAAAAGAAACTTAGGTATGCAATAGCCAACAAAGTAGCTGTGGAAAAGGCATCGCTCACACAGACACGCTGTGAATATGTCCCTATAAGCTCATGTCCAGCTTCCTTGCTGGACATGGTCTGCTTAGAACCTGTTTCAGATCTGCTGCACTTTGGCTCTGCTGTGTTAAAAACAGGCTTAAAATGCTCATTTACTCCATGTAAACTGCGCTTTCGCGCCTGTTTTTGCCTTGCATAACCTTTGTTCGCGAGATCTGAAACAGGTTCTTAGAACGAGGCCTTTTCTCACTTTGGCAAATCCGAATAAGTCTTCAGGTTCTAAAAAATAATGCCGCTCACTTTAAGTAAACGGCATTAAGCAACAAATGGTTTTATTGGGCATCAGAACTGGTAAGACACCCCGATTCTGAATTCATTTTTAGTATCGCCGCTGTTCAGGGCGACACTGGAGCGAACGGCCCAATCCGGGCTGACAAAATAAGCAATTCCACCTTCCAGGCTGGAATAGTTATCAGCAATAGTGTGATACGACGCTTCGCTATACAGTTCAACCTGCGGAGTTAATGGGTGGCGTAAGCCGGCACCAAAGAATACTCCGCTTTCATCTGCGTCACCGGAAGCATTATCAAAGCCACCTGTAAGGTACGTTTGGGTAGCAGGAGAGAAATCCAGCTTAAATGCAGTCAGGTAATTCACTCCTACCCTTACAAAATTTACATCGACAGGTCCGTCAGATAAACGGCTGAAACCACCTTTAAATACCCAGCTCGGATGCAAGCGGTATGATGCTTCTGCATAAGGGCCATCTCCGCCGGCATCAATATAACCACCGCCAACATAATTCCACCTGATATCTGCCTGAGCACTGGTTACCAAACCTGCTGCCAGCATAGCCGATAATATGACGATCTTTTTCATTTAGTAATCCTTACCATTTTACTGATTAATGGTCGCTGTTAAGTTGAGTGTTAGTTTTTACAGCTTAATCAGCCAGACTTAACAACACCTGAATTAGAAAAAAACCTATAAAAGCCATGCATTTAATGTTTAAAAAACAAACAAAATAAAATATGGGATTTTAATATGATGGCATTTTATAATGCCTAGGAGCTGTTGATCTTTGGTGATGAATTTTTGTTCAGTTTGAAAGCGTTTTAGGCAAGGCGCGAGGAATGTAGCTTAGTTATTCTAAGTGAATGACGAGCAACGCCGCATAAAACGCTTTCAAAAGAACCCAAAGGGCAGCGTTTGTCTGGCATTTCTACAGCGTTATCGCCTGCTTATGTAGAATGACTACACTGCACAGGCTCTGCCTTGTATAAATACCAGACAAATAGCTGCAAAAACCATCACCAAAGATCAACAGCCCCTAGAGTATGTTGACGTTTTAGTGCTCTGATGGCGCTAAGTCTTAGTATCTAACAGAAAGTATTAACAGGAAGCCGTTATGCAACTTATTGGTATTATTGGTGCGATGGAGCAGGAAGTCGCTATTTTAAAGCAGCAAATGACAGAAGTCAGGCTCCATGAAGATGCGGGCTACCAGTTTTACCATGGCTCTCTTAACGGTACAAATATCGTACTGGTGCAGTCCGGTATCGGTAAAGTGGCTTCTGCCGTTGCCACTACGCTGATGATTTCTCATTTTAAACCTGACTGTATTATCAACACAGGATCTGCCGGGGGTTTTGACCCGGAACTGAATGTCGGAGATGTGGTGATCAGCAGCGAAGTTCGTCATCACGATGCTGACGTTACCGCTTTTGGTTATGAAATGGGCCAGTTACCACAAATGCCGGCGGCTTTTATTCCCCACCCTGCACTGGTTGCCGCAGCAGAGCAAAGTATTGGTTTACTGGGTATCTGTAAAACCAAGAAAGGGCTGATAACTACCGGCGATAGCTTTATCTGTGACCCGGAGCGGATTGCCAGAATGCGGGCACAATTTCCGGCTATGCTGGCCGTTGAAATGGAAGGAGCAGCAATTGCCCAGACCTGTCATATGCTGCACACCCCTTTTGTGATTATCCGTAGCCTGAGCGACATCGCAGGCAAAGAGTCTCCGCAATCATTCGATGCTTACCTTGAGGTGGCCTCTAAAAACAGTTCAGCAATGGTTCTGGAAATGCTGAAAGCGTTGTCTGATCTGAGCCTCTGATAGTGGCGTTACTGGACAGCCTGTCTGTTTATCCGGTACTTCTGGTACTGACGGCAGCCTTTGCTCGGTGGCTGCCATTGCCTCCTTCTTATCATCCGCTGACACTATTTCGTTATTTTGCACGAGAGCTGGGGCGCAAGGTTCATCCGGATATTCAGCGCAGTGTATTCCAGCAGCGTTTGTCTGGCACGCTGGCTGTTCTGGTTGCTCTGTTCACTCCGCTAAGCCTGTTGTATGCATTTTATCTTTTCTCTGAACTGCCCTGGGTACTGGATGCATTATTATTATATTGCAGC
>CAZXTH010000166.1:2193-7268 GCA_964643585.1 uncultured Pseudoalteromonadaceae bacterium | reverse complement strand
CTGAAAAAATTGTCGGTCAGACCGACCCGCGGCACCGCCAGCACTTCGGCCCAAATCGCGGCCAGTTGTTGCTCCAGTGCCGACTCCGGCGCAACATAAGCTGTCGCGTGGTCACCAAACACCGGCGCCGGCAATCTGGCTTTATCGACCTTGCCATTCACTGTCAGCGGCAACTCTGCGACACACATATAAGCAGACGGCAGCATAAAATCCGGCAGATTGCCGGCCAGCGCCTGACGCAACAAGCTGGAGAGCTCTGCCGCGTCAGTGACCGGTGCTGCTGCAGCCGGCGTCACATAGGCGACCAGACGCTGCTCGTCCGCCCGCTCGCCGTGCACGATGACACAGGCCGTTTCGACCCAGGGGGTTGCCGCCAGCTGCGCTTCGATTTCCCCGAGTTCAATCCGAAAGCCCCGCAGTTTGACCTGGTGATCAATCCGGCCCAGATAGACCAGTTCACCATTATCGTAGCTGCGCACCAGATCGCCGGTGCGGTACAACAGCTCTGTCGGTTGCCAGGGTGCCGCGATAAACCGTTGGGCATTCAGTTCGGGCCGCTTCAGATAACCGCGCGCCACGCCAGCACCACCGACGTACAGCTCTCCAGCCATGCCAACAGGCACCGGCTGTAACTGGCTGTCCAGCACATAAGCCGACAAATCGGCCAGCGGCTGGCCAATCAGACTACCGCTGCCGGCCTTGATGTCAGCCGCCAGGATCCGGCGATAAGTCACATGCACCGTCGTCTCAGTGATGCCGTACATATTGATCAGTTGCGGTGCCGCATCCTGATGCCGGTCGGTCCAGGATTGCAGGCTCGGCAGATTCAGCGCTTCGCCGCCAAAAATAATGTAACGCAGCGCCAACGGCTGCAATGCGCCGGCATCGGCTCTGGCAAACCGTTCGAAAGCGGACGGCGTCTGATTCAAGACGGTGATTTGTTGGGTGGACACCAACTGGTAGAACGCGTCCGGGTCCATCGCGACATGGCGCTCGACCACTACGGCCGTGCCGCCGTAAAACAGCGCCCCCCACAATTCCCAGACGGAAAAATCAAAAGAAAACGAGTGAAATACGCTCCAGCGATCCTGCGGACCGAAACTAAAATGCTGCTCGGCCGCAGCCATCAGCCGCATCACATGACGGTGTTCGATCATCACGCCTTTCGGCTGGCCGGTGGAGCCGGATGTGTAAATCACATAGGCCAACTGACTGACCCGGCACGGCAATAACAAAGGCTCATTCCCGCAGCTGTCGTCCGCCAACACCTGCTCCAGTGTCAACCTCGGCACCGCCGCCAGATACTCCGCCTGGCTGTTATGCGCATCGGTAATCACCAGCACGGCCTGACTGTCCTGCAACATATAACTCAGTCGCTCGGCCGGATAAGCGCTGTCCAGCGGCAAATAGGCGGCCCCTGCCGTCAGAATACCAAGGATCCCGATCACGGAGTGCAGCGAGCGTTCGACACAAAGTCCAACCAGACTGTCGGGCTGAACACCGGCAACCTGCTGCGGATATAGCTGTGCCATGCGGGCAACACGCTGGTGGATGCCTTCTTCCACGACAAAATTGGCCTGAGCAGCGTACTGCGCCAACACCTGCTCCTTCGCTGCCGTGTCGTCCAGCAACCGCAACTGACTGACGGCGATGTCCGGCGATTGGCACAGCGCATCCAGCAACGTCAGGAAACTGCCGGCAAAATGCTGCAGCATGGTGTTGTCAAATCTGCTGCTATGCGCCTGCCAGTCCAGCTGTAATGGGGCAGCGGGTACATGACGGATCGCCAGCACCAGCTCGAACTGAGAGAATTGTTGCCAGCAGTCCTGCGGCGCCTGATAGCTGAACAGCAACTGGCTCAGCGACGATTGCGGTTTGTCCGGCGCCGTCAACAGCTGATTCAGCGGGCCAAACCCCAACACCAGATGCTGCTGCGCCGCAACCAGTTGCTGGCTGCACAGGGCGGCAAGCTGGCGGAAACTCTGATCGGCGGCCACGGCCAGCCGGATGGGCAGTAGTTGATATGCCAATGGATCTGCAGCACCGATTTCACTGCCTGACAGGCCGTCGGCTGAAATCATCCTGCCCGCTGCCTCAAGTGCCGGCATCGCGACAGTAAAGACCGCCGTCAGATCATCCTGATGACTCCAGCGATGTTGCCAGACCATAAAAGCCACTCTTAACCACTGCTCCAGCGTCAGTTGCAACTGACTGGCGGCCTGCTGCCACTGCCCGAGCGTTGTGCTGCCAATTTGTTGTTGCAGCTGTTGCCATTGCGGTTCTGGCACTAAAGCCGGCCGCTGCGGCAATTGATGCCGCTGTGGGGCGCTCTGGAACAAAGCACTGAAATAAGCCAGTTCGGCGTCAACCTGAGCCGAGCTGACGCCAGTCGGATACAGCCCGTTCAATAATTGCATGCACTGGGATTTGTGCTGACTGATTTGCTGCGCCAGCTCGGCAGTCATCGCATTTTTTCTGGATTTGGTTTTCAGCTTGCCATCTTCAAGATAAATACCAATGCCGTGTTCCCTTAATTGTTGTAATAATTGTGCCGTCATGTTTTTGTATATTCCGTTAGTTAAAACTCAAACACTTCAATGCCTTGTTCATCATGCTGTGCAACAGCGATCTGCGGCAGTCTGGTCCGCTGTTGCAGCAACACAGCCATCCGGTCATCCGGCAGCCAGCTTTGTTGCAACAACGGTGCTGACAGCACTTCTCCCAGTTGACCCAGGATCTGGGCATAATCCAGACACAGCTGTGCTACAGCCTCAGCAGTAAATTGGGCAGACAGGTAATAAAGCTGGAATTTGATAGCCGCACCCGGGATAACCGAGATCATCAGCGGATACTCAGTGCTGTCGATACTGCGCACCGCATCGATCCGCAGCGTGTCGGCTGCATCGGCGGCAGGCGCGGTCAGCGGGAAGTTTTCAAAGACAAACAAGGTCTGCATCAGTTCGCTCAGATCACGTCTGTGCTGCAAAGCACCAATATCAGCCAACGACAAATAACCAAATTCGCTCAATTGCAGCAGTTGCTGCTGGATTTGCTGCAGAAACTGCTGCACCGACACCGCGCTATCCAACTGAGCCAGCACCGGCAGCGTATTGATTAAAGGTCCGACAATAGCTTCCACGCCGGCCAGACGAGGGGGCCGGCCCGCATGTGTCGTCGCAAACAGCGGCGTCTGGCTGCCGGTGTACAGATGCAGCAGCAACGCCCAGCCAGCCTGCGCCACCGCATTAACGGTGACCTGAGCCTGCCGGGCAGTCTGCTGCAGCTGGCTGCTGAGTTCGACCGACAGCAGATGCTGATAGCCGGCCGAGTCGGCAGACAACTGCCGACCCGGCTGTTGTCCGGCTAGCAAGGCCACTTGCTGATGTTGCAGCGGGACTGTCTGCCAGTACGCTTCAGCGCTGTGCCGATCGAATCTCTGCAGCCAGTCCAGATAGTCGTGATACTGCGCCATCGCAGGCAAATGGCTGTCGCCGACAGCGCTGTGGTGGTAGCGATAGCGCTCGGCCACCTGGGCCAGCACCAGACTGCGTGACCAGCCGTCGCTGACGGTGTGATGCTCGCTAATCAACATCCGGTAATGGCGATCGGCCAGCCGCAACAGGGTAATTCTCAGCAATGGCGGCGCCGACAGTACAAAACCCTGTTCCCGATCAGCTTGCAGCAGCCGGGCAAAAGCAGCTTCCTGCTCTACAGCAGAATAATGCCGCCAGTCATCTTGCCAGAACGGCAGCGTCACCCGCCGCTCAATCCGCTGCAGATAGAGCCCGCTCGCCGTCAACACGAAACCGGTGCGATAGATGCTGTGCGCATCCACCACATCCTGCCAGGCGGCTTGCAACGCTTGCACATCCAGCTCGCCCCGCAGGTCGTTGCTCAGTTGCGAGACATACAGCCCTTCACCGCTGAGCAGAGTTTCAAACAAGACCCCCAGTTGCACCGGTGTTACCGGCAGCAAATGCGACACTTGCGCTGCCAGCTCCGGCTGTTGCGCACTCAGCTCTGCGACAACGGCAACCGGCACCATATGGTTGCAAACCAGCGCCGGCTGTTGCCGGGCAAAGGCCCAGTCTGATGGACTGACCGCAGCCAGTTCCGTTAACACCGCGCGAAAATGCGTGACAAAGGTCGCAATATGCGCTGCCGAATACCGGCGGCCGCTGTAAATAAAAGCAAAAGCCGCTTTGCCGGCCAGAATACGGCCCACGATATCCAGCTCGTTGGGTCGGTGTTGCTCGGCAGCGATCTGACGGCCGCAAGACTCGGCGGCAAAACTGAACAGCGCATCCGCGGCACCGTCGAACCGCCCCAGATAGTTGTAACTGATCTGCGGCAATGCCGCCGCCAGCTGTGCCTGCTGTCTGACGCTGCCCAGATATTTCAGCCACTGATAGCTGACGCCGCCATCCGGCATCTGCGCCAGTTGGCGATGCGTCTGCAATACGCGCTGCGCCAGCGTATTGTGTCCTAAGTCAGTCAGATACAGCGGATACATCGCGGTAAACCAGCCCAGCGTGCGGGTCAGATCCAGCGTTTCCATGCCATCCGGCAATTCACGGCCATGCCCTTCAATCAACACGCCAAAGGTGCTGGCACCGGTCCAGCGTTCAAAAGCAACCGCCAGGGCCGTCAGCAATAAATCATCCGCTTTCAGGCCATGTGCGGCCGGCAGTTGCCGGAACAGCACATCGGTCAGTTCGGCATCAAATTCCACTTCCTGCTGAGTTTCATCGGCTCTGTGGTTCGAACCGGCCAGATCAGGCTGCAGCACCGGACACTCCGTCGGTACCATCTGCTGCCAGTAGTTGGCTTGCTCGGCGGCCTGCGGGCTTTGCAGATATTGCTGCACAGCATGGTGCCATTGCCGGACGCTGTGGGATTTGCCCCCCAGCACTTCAGCCGCAGTTTGCCCATCGGCCTGGCTGTACAGGCTATTGAGCGCTTCCACCAGGATCCTCCAGGACACCCCGTCAATAATCAGATGATGAACCGCCAGGAACAGCCGCCGTTGGCCAGGTTTGGCTGCATCAAACCAGATGGCTTTGAGCAGCGGCGCT
>CAZXTH010000166.1:1671-2183 GCA_964643585.1 uncultured Pseudoalteromonadaceae bacterium | reverse complement strand
TGCAGTTCGTCACAATGCCGTTGCAGGGTTTCGGCAAATTCGGCCGCCGACAGTACCGGTAACCGGATGTGTTGCAGCTGCAGACTGACCGTCGCCGCATAATCCTGCCGCCATAGCCCTTGCTCCAGCCGGAAGCCGGCCCGCAGACCGTCATGGTATTGCAGCAACTGCTGCAGACAGTGCACCAGCCGTTCCGGTTGCAGTGCATCGGTGCAGCTAAGCAGTACCGACTGATTCATCTGTGCCGGCCTGTCGAAGTTCTGGGCAAAGAACCAATGCTGCATCGGCAGCAACGGCACATCACCGCTGATCTGCTCCTGTTCGCCTTGCAACTGCTGACCGCTGACCACGTGCAGTAAAGCTGCCAGCGTCTGCTGCTCGAACAAGTCCCGGGGTTGAAAGAAAATACCGTTCGCAGCGGCACGGGCCGCACATTGAATCGCCAGAATAGAATCACCGCCCAGCGCAAAGAAATTGGCATCCGGCGTTAGCTCGCTCTGTTGCAGTACATC
>CAZXTH010000166.1:0-1661 GCA_964643585.1 uncultured Pseudoalteromonadaceae bacterium | reverse complement strand
AGTACATCACTCCAGACCGCTTTTAACTGCAGATAACGCGGATCACGCAGCAAGGCCTGCACACTGTCGCCGCTGCGCTCTGCCAGCAGGTAATACAACGCAGTGCCGAAGCTGTCCGTTTTCGGAGCTGCCGCCAGCGCCGCTGCAGCAGCCAGTCCCGGTCTGAACAATGACTCGCAGGCGCGAACCGCCAACGGCTGCATACTCAATGCCGCCGGGTCCAGGCCAATCAACACAGGCTCCCATTCCGGCAGATGCAGTGCCACCTGCAAGGCCTGCCAGCCGAGCTCGGCATCCAGTAACTGGTAGCCGGCCGCGGCAACAGCGGCGTCTTCGGCTCCGGCCGACATCCCCAACTGGCGCCACATCGACCACAATAAGCAGCGCACGGCTTTTCCCTGCGCTTGTAACGACTGACAGAACGCCCACTGATAAGCGTTGGCTGCGCTATAAGCATGATAGTGCCGACCACCCAGCAACGCGGTGGTAGAACAGAAATGGACCTGTTCAACGGCCGGCCAGTCTTCCAGCGCCTGTTGCAGCGCGTGCAAGCCGGTGACTTTCGGTGCCAGCACCGCAGCGACGGTCGCAGGCGTCTGCTCCGCCAACGCAGCCGGGCCAGCCTGCCCTGCCAGATAAAACACCCTGGATGGCGTCAGCTGCAACTGGCTGCTGCCTTGCTGCAAGGCTTGCTGCAGTCCGACGGCATCCGTGGCGTCCGCCTGCTGGTAGCACCAACGTGCTGCATACGGCGTCAGTGTCTGCCAGAACGACTGCAAAGACGGATCCTGTTGTAACTGCTCCAGGCTGCGACGTCCGATCACCAGCAGCGCATGGCCCTGACGCAGCAACTGCAAAGACAGCAGGCTGCCAATCCCGCCCAGACCGCCGATCACCACCTGCAATTCCGGCACAGGGGCTGGCAGCGCTATTTTCTGCGGCAGCGCAAAGACCGCGCTCAGTCGCTGGACAAAACGCTGTTCGGCCACCAGCAACACCGTCTGACCGGCCGGTTGGGCCAGTTCACGCGCCAACAGCTGTTGCTGCGATTGATCCGGCAATAACGCCGCCTCAATCGCAGCACTCAGACAAATATGACGGCCACGCAACTGATGATGTTCGGCTTGCAGCGCCTGTAACGCCGCCGCCAGCGCAACACTCGCCGGTTGGCTGATCTGCGGAATATCGCCGTGCAGTTGATAGCTATTGGCCGTCAGCAACACATAATCAAAAGAGCAATCCAGTTGCTGCAGTAGCAAAGCAGCGCTTTGCCATAAGGCGGCCAGTCCTTGCTCAGCACTCAGCACGGCGGCTGTCAGCAACTGGCTTTGATAAAAACGGCAGTCCACCAACTGTACTGCGGCATTCGCCGGCAATTGTGTCAGCGCGGCCGCTAAAGTTTCCGCTGTCACCGCAATCCACCCCGACGCCAGTTGATGGCGCACAGCCCATTGCTGCGCATTCAGCAACAGCAGGACTTGCCGGCCGGCGTCCGGCCGACACAACGGCTGTTCGCGTCGCCAGTATGGCCGGTGGAAAAACGCCGGCACCACAGTTTCCACCGGACTACCAGCGTTGCTATCCAGATGGTCAAAATCACCGCGCATAAAGGCCTGCGCCAGCTCGCTGCGCTGAATTTTGCCGATAGACGTACGCGGAAA
>CAZXTH010000165.1:0-7281 GCA_964643585.1 uncultured Pseudoalteromonadaceae bacterium | reverse complement strand
ACTTTTAAAATCGGCCAGCGCACGGGTTCTTGCCCCCTGGCTTTTATTACCATGTATTGCCGCAGCCTTAATGCCGGCAGTTTCCAGGTGCTGGGTTAGTTTATTGGCACCATGTTTGGTTTTGGTAAATACCAGTACCTGTTGCCAATTATGCTGTTTGATAAGATGCGTTAACAATGCTGCCTTGCGCCCTTTATCTACCGGGTACAACAGTTGTTCTATTTTTTCTACTGTGCTGTTGGGCGGCGTTACAGAAATTTCCTGCGGGTTATTCAGCAACTTTTTCGCCAGTTGGCGAATATCGTCAGAGAAGGTAGCAGAGAACAACAGGTTTTGCCGTTTAACCGGTAACAGGGCGAGAATTTTCTTAATATCATTAATAAACCCCATATCCAGCATACGGTCTGCTTCATCCAGTACCAGAATTTCCAGTTGCTGAAATTTCACCGCATTCTGCTGATGTAAATCGAGTAACCGCCCTGGTGTGGCAACCAGAATATCCACCCCACGCCGTAACTGCATCATTTGCGGATTAATTTTCACTCCGCCAAACACTACAGCAGAACGCAGCGGCAGATTTTTACCGTAGGTTTGCACACTCTCAGCTACCTGAGCCGCCAGCTCACGGGTTGGTGTCAGAATCAAAGCCCGCACCTGATTTGCCTGCACTTTCGGGCCACTGCTTAAACGCTGTAGTAACGGTAATGTGAAACCTGCTGTTTTGCCGGTGCCGGTTTGTGCCGCAGCCATCAGATCACGCCCTGTCAGTACTGCAGGTATTGCCTTGGCCTGTACAGGAGACGGTGTTTCATAACCCTGTTCAGCAACAGCATTCAGTATCGGAGCGGATAACCCCAGAGAGGCAAAACTCATAATTTCTCACTTTTTTAAACAGCGCCGGCCGGCAGGGCGTGCAGCTTACAGCAAAACGCTGATGCTGCCTATGTTATGTTCGTTTTACATCCGTTTCAGGCAAATCTGGTTAAACAATCATTACCAGCCTATGAATACGTATGCAAATGCTTGTGAAAGAAGCCATCTCTCTTTAGAACTAACAGGGACGTAGAAACACGCTGTAAAACCACCAACTCATGGAGCAAATCATGAAATTAGAAAGAAAAAGTTGGTTAGCAGTATTACCACTCATAACGCTATTGATATTATCCTTCCTGTCGTCGGCCCAAACGGTACCGGTGACAGCGAAAGATGTTGTTTATCAGATTCTGACTGATCGCTTTTACGATGGCGACCCGTCCAATAATATTCCTGCTGGTTCTCCGGCATCCATTTTCGATGGCACCGGCAACGACCTTAAGCTGTATCAGGGAGGAGATTTCCAGGGCATTATCGATAAAATCCCGTATCTGAAAAATATGGGTATTACCGCAGTCTGGATATCCGCTCCTTATGCTAACCGGGATGAGCCAATTATTGACTATCAACCCGGCGGTGGCCAACTGATCTGGTCCAGCTATCATGGTTACCATGTAAGTAATTACTATCGCACCAACCCTCACTTTGGCGATATGAAAGACTTTACCGATATGGTTGCAGCATTACAAAGCGAAGACATTAAAGTTATTATCGACTTTGTTTCAAACCATACCAGTCGCTGGCAAAATCCAAGTAATGGTTTTTCACCGGAGCACGGCCGGCTTTATGAACCGGACCGCGATAGCAGTGGAAATTTTGTATTCGATGGCAATGGCAACCCGGTGGATCTGAACAGCGACGGCAGCCACGATAATCTGGTTGCCGACCCTAACGGTACCGTTAATCCAGGCTGGTTTCATCGCATTGGCGACAGAGGCAGTGACGATACCCGTTTTGGTTATCGTTACAAAGATCTTGGTTCACTGGCCGATTTTACCCATGAACTCCCTGAAGTAGCCGACTATCTGGAAAAAGCCGCGATATTCTGGAAATCCAAAGGCATTAATGGTTTCCGCCATGACGCTACCCTGCATATGAATCCGGCGTTTACCAAAGGACTGCGGGATGCTATAGATTCTGCAGCCGGCGGTGCTGTAACGCACTTTGGTGAGTTTTTTATCGGTAAACCTGATCCTAAATACGCAGAATATGCCAGCTTCCCGGACCGTACAGGCATAAACAACCTCGATTTTGAGTTTTTCCGTACAGTTACCAACGTAATAGGCTCTGGCTCTGAGAATATGACGGCGCTGGCAAACTTCTACCAGTACACGGCTAATGATTACACATACGAGAACCAAACCGTCACCTTTATCGACAATCATGACGTACCCCGCTTCCTAAGGGTAAACAGCGACCAGCGCAGCCTCGATACCGCTCTGGCAATACTGATGACATCCCGTGGTATACCGAATATTTATTACGGCACCGAACAATACGTTTACGGGCAGGATGGCAGTGAGAATGGTGGCAGGGTATTTATGCAGACTGATACCAGTTTTAACACCAACACCCGTGCCTACCGGGTAATTCAGAAACTGTCAGCCTTGCGGCAGCAAAATGATGCTCTGGCATATGGCCTGACCACCGTTCTCTACTCTACTGCCGACGTACTGGTATTTTCACGCAAATTTTATGACAAAGAAGTTGTAGTAGCCATCAACCGCAGTCCGTTTAACAGCTATACCGTACCAGCACTAAGCACCACACTGCCGGCAGGAACTTACAGCGATGTTCTGACCGGAGAGCTTGACGGCAGTAGCGGCATTGTCAGCAGCGGCTTATTACAGTCTTTTGTACTGTCACAGCAGGAAGTTAATGTCTGGAGTGCTAACCCCTCTCTGGGTTCTGCGCCCAGAATCGGCGATCTTCAGGCAACAAGCGGTCGCGCTGGTAACGAAATTACACTGTTTGGTACCGGGTTGGATGGTTCTATTCAGGTTTATTTCGGTACAACCGCAGCCACAGTCGTCAGCAATAGCTACGACAGCGCCAAAGTGATTGTGCCGGCTGGCGGCACCGGCGAGAGAAGTATCACCGTACAAAAAGGCACGGCCACCAGTAACGCGTTTATTTTTAACCAGCTAACGGCTGACCAGAACCAGATGATCTTCCATGTTGACGCCTATACCAGCCCTGGCCAGCAGGTTTATGTGGTTGGCAGTATTCCTGAGCTGGGCAGCTGGGATCCGGATAAAGCGCTGGACGCTTTCCATAACCCCAATCCGGCGGAATGGTGGAAATGGTTCCTGTCAGTGTCTGTGCCCAGAAATACGACTTTTGAATTTAAGTACATTATGAAAGACAGTCTGGGAAATGTGGTATGGGAGTCCGGCACTAACCGCTCTGCTACATCTTCAGCAGATAGCGCCGGTGTGGTGGATTTACCCACTCATACCTTTATGTAATTGATTTTGTTGTATCCGCCACAGCTTTGCTGTGGCGTTTTATTTTAACTAAAACGAGAAATACATATGCTCAGAAAAAAACTGACACCGGTTATGGCCGGTTTGCTGGCAACGGGGACTCTGCTTTATGGCGCAACAGCGGCGGCATTCTGCCCGCAAACATCCGATGCGACGCCCAGAGGGCCTATCGCCCTGAACGAACAGGGTGAATTTGTCCCCGGCTGGGCAAAAAGTGCGGTCTGGTATCAGATATTTCCGGAGCGTTTCCGGGATGGCGATCCATCAAACAACCCGACAGTTAAAGACATAGCGGGAGCTGACCCGGCAGAACCACCAAAGGAATGGCAGATTCATCCGTGGGGCAGTGACTGGTACAAACTGCAACCTTACGAAGTCGCCAACGGCGAACCTGAATTATGGAAACACTTACTCCGCCGCCGTTATGGCGGGGACTTACAAGGCATTATCGACAAGCTGGATTACATTAAAGATATGGGGTTTAACGCCATTTATCTGAATCCGGTATTTGATGCCCCCTCCCTACACAAATACGATGGTGCCAGCTTCCACCATATCGACCCTAACTTCGGCCCGGATCCTGAAGGCGACCGCGCATTAATGGCAAAAGAAAACCCGCTTGACCCTTCCACCTGGGTCTGGACAAAAGCAGATGAACTGGCGCTGGAACTGATCAAACAAGCTAAACAACGTGGTATCCGGATTATTTTCGACGGTGTGTTTAATCATATGGGAGTGAATAGTTTTGCTTTCCAGCATCTGAAAAAACATCAGCAGGCTTCACCTTATAAAGACTGGTTTACCGTTCACAGCTTCCGTGATGAGAAAACCGGTACAGAATTCAGCTACGAAGGCTGGTTTGGCGTGCAATCCCTGCCGGAGTTTAAAGAAGATGAAAACGGCTTGGTTGCCGGCCCGAAAGACTATGTTTTTGCAGCCACCGAACGCTGGATGAACCCGAAGGGTAAAGGGGCAGAATACGGTATCGATGGCTGGCGGCTCGATGTTGCCTTCTGTATTGCTCACGGCTTCTGGAAAGACTGGCGTACGCATGTTAAAAACATCAATCCGCAGGCTTATATTACTGCAGAAATAGTAAAACCGCCGGAAGTGGTAAAACCTTACCTGCAAGGTGATGAATTCGATGCCGAAATGAATTACAACTTTGCCTTTACCGCAGCCGAATTTATGTTTAATCCGGCGCCACACAATATCAGCGCCAGCGAATTTGATAAAAAACTTCGCGAAATGCGTGAGTTGTATCCGAAAGGCGTTGCCTATGTCGCACAGAATTTATTCGGCAGCCACGACTCAAACCGTATCGGTTCGCATATTGTTAACCGGGGTATCGGCAACTTCCGTGACTGGGACAGCTACTTTCAGTTATCGCAGGTTGGCAGTAATCCGGATTACAAAGTACACAAACCAGATGCTGAGGAAATCCGTTTACAGAAGTTGTTTGTTATTCTGCAAATGACCTATGTCGGCGCTCCAATGGTCTATTATGGTGACGAAGTCGGTATGTGGGGCGCCAATGATCCGGACGACCGTAAACCGATGGTCTGGGAAGATATTAAGTACGAAGATGAAGTGACCAACCCGGACGGCAGCAAGCGCAAGGCCGATAAAGTTACTGTAAATACGGAGCTTCAGCAGCATTACCGCCAATTGATCCAACTGCGTAACAGTTTGCCAGCACTACAGTTAGGTGACTTCAGTACCTTACTGGTTGACGATAAAAACAACCTTTATGGTTTTGAGCGGGCTTACCAGCAGCAGCGGGTAAGAGTGCTACTGAATAACAGCGATAAACCACAGCAGGTAGAACTGAACCGCGATAACCTGAACTGGCAGGAACACATCGACAAACTGCCGGTAACTGTCAGCGGCAATAAAATCCGCCTGACTATCCCGGCCAAATGGGGTGCCGTGCTGGTGGCAGAGTAACCGTATACAAACAGCCAGCAGTTTTAAGCTGCTGGCTCCTTTAAAGTAAAACTTAATCAACTAAAGCTCTTTTTAATTCTTTCGCTATTCTATAATTTTGTTCAATAGCAGCATCCAGCATTTTGAGCCCTTCTTCTTTATTGCCATCAATAACCAACTCTTTATCACAAAAAGTAATACTCATTTAAATGGAATCCCTGGTCCGAAGTTTTGCCGTGGAATTTCATCCATCAGTCTAAATTGTTCAGCCCCTCCCCGTATTCAGCCCCATTGCGGCATAGATATTGCTCTGGAGCGCTCTAACAATGCTCCATGCGGAACCAGAACTTCTTGAATCATTGAAGCCCTATTATTTCTGGGTAATGCCAATGCTTCATCGAAGACCCTGTCGGGTCTGTACCCGCTAACGGATTATTCATAATGTAGAAATAGGGGTTCAGACTCTGGCTGTTTCCAGGGCTCTGGATTATCGGGTCTACACTCCAGAAACGAGCTTAACAAAGGGAGGGAGTAATGATGACTTACCAGATAAGCTGAACCATTCTCCGGCTGACTTGAAACAGCATGCTTACAGAATGCCCCCACTGCCCGGAAAACAGAATATTAGACTGTTAAAGAGCAATAACAGCTAAAATATGCAAAAACGGCTAGATTTTACCAGAAAACCACCAGAAGCTGATTAATACCCAGCAAAACCAAGTTGCTTTTCCCCATCTCAATCGTGCAAGCAATATGGGAGGGACTTCATGTAAAAGATGTATCAATGAGGAAATAGAGGCGTAAACCCCGCTAGCCCTAGAGGAGATTTTTCAAGCTCGCTCTCCTCACGATCAATAAGATCTATTCTTCTATCTTTAATATATTCAATCGTAGATAAAATAAACTCTGCAATGCCTATTAAATTAGGCTCACATCCTTTCCTTTGAAAGGGAATAGAAAATGCAGAATCAACAAAAAACTCAGAAACAACTTCACTATAAAGTAGTGGAACTTCAATAAGATCTTTATATCCTTTAACTTTATAACCATTCCCTACTTTAACTATTAGTAAATTACCTAAGCATTCCCAAGTGAATTGCAAACAAAAGTAATCCTTTGTTGCCCAGAAAAGCTCTTGAGAAAAGTACTGATCCAATTCTTTCTTAAGTAATTCAAATTTCATTTCTGACAAGCTTTCATTAAGCTCATTAAGTACTTTATTAAGCATCATGTCCTCTAGCGTCCGTAGCTTAAAAAACTAGCTGTATCAAAAACAATACGCCTCTCATAGTTAGAGTAGCTCCGCCTACCTACCTCTTTAACTTCTTCTTGATACCATTTACTTACTGGCTGCCCTCGATAGTTTTTAGATCTTCCTATATCAACCACCTTCATACCAGCATCCATAACACCATTTATCCATCCTCGATTGTAAGCAATAGATATACGCTCATGAAGATCTGATAATGGTGGAGCAAACTTAAGTTGCTCCGGCCAACCCGGTTGAATTGTCAAAGCCCCTATCAAAGCAGCTTCTCTATTTACCCGTCTTTGTTGTTCACCTATAACACAATATCACTGCCTTTATGTTGTCTGGCTTGAGCTAACCCTAAACTCAGCCCCATCTGCTCAGCATCAATGAGCATTTGTGCTTCAAATTCTTCTTGCGAAAACGTCCCATCTCCCATCTTCGTCGGCAGCATGCCTGTTATCACTGCCCCCAACGGATTGACCATCCTGGCCAACGCACCTGCATTGGCTGCCCCTGCGGCTGTTGTTCCCGTTGCCGCCATTCTACCCGCCAGTGCTACTCCGCCTGCTCCTGCTTCAGATAGTTTATTCTGGCTCCCTATATCCATAATCGCCTGGCCTATCTGCGAAGCCCCTGCTGACAGACCCGCATTGACATCCGCACCATTCCTGAAGTTCACGTTCTTGACGACCTTCTCGCCAACGACCACTCCGTCAACTTTTAACTCGACCTTCATGTCTCCGC
>CAZXTH010000164.1:2754-7287 GCA_964643585.1 uncultured Pseudoalteromonadaceae bacterium | reverse complement strand
CACCCCACTGCCAGCTACAGTAAAACCGTAATGTGATGGCAGCACATAATCTGCTCTCATTCTCCAGGCTGCAGTATGTGCCGCAGCATCCGGAATATCAGGGCTGTGCTCAGCGCCTCCGGAGCTTTTCGGAGTAAAGGATGAGTCAACACTGGCATGGTTTAATAACCCTGCAATCCCTTCTGTTAATGCATCTCCGGTGTTGACGGAAGCATTTTGATCACCCAGGATGATAAAGCTCTTATTATCACTCAAACCACCTTTACCACCTTTATCATCATAGATATAGGTGCTGGTATCTGCCGTCAGATAATCGGCCCAGAAGCGGATTTCATCATGGTTACGCTTACCGTTACGGTTCTCCGGGCCGTCAAATACCGGTGGCGTAGGGTGGCTGGCGAGAATATGAACTGTCTGGCCGTTAACTTTTACCGGTATATCCCAATGTGATTTGGAAGATAACCTGAATTCCTGCCAGGCAGCTTCGCTGTACCAGTCAGAGCCATCGGCTTTGTAGGTTTTCAGTGCTCCGGGCATATCCTGCCATTTGAAGTACTGGAACGTTCTGATGCTATCTGTATCAAGCGGGTATTTTGACAACAACACCATACCGTATTGGCCCGGATAATGGCCATAGCCCCATGCATCGGCTGCAACACCAGTAGCCTTACCATCGTTATCGAGATCATACGGGCTGGGTTGCCCGGTATTTACGGTACTATAGTAAAAGTAAGGATAGTTTATTGCCTCACTGCCTTGCTGCGGTTTATTAAGGTAATTACGGATAAACGCTTTGATACCTTTTTCTGGATCTTCCACATAATCAAATTCATTTAACAGCAGAATATCTGGCCTTACTCGTTGAATAATCGCTGCAACATTCTGTACTTGCGGATGCTTACCGTCAGCCAGTATGGCTGGAAGAATATCTGCGTGCGGTTTTACGCCTTTAGGAAGGTAGTTCTCTGCTTCCATACTGACATTAAAAGTTGCTACCGTCAGCTCAGTACTGTTGGTTTTCATTGATATGCCTGAGGAAATTAGTGCTGAAAAAACAATGATGGATCTGAACATAAGAATAGTCTGTTTCCGAAAGTAAGGCTTGCAGGATAACGGCATGAGCCACTAAAAACCAGTGAACTTTTTTCGATGAAATTGAGGGTAAATTAGACGGTTATGAAGTGCGCAAAAGAGATGCATTATGTTACACTATTATGGCAAACGCCTAAGACCACGAGAGGAATAAAAAGTTCCCGGGCAAATAAGGATACGTAAGAAAAGTGTAATGTAGCTAAGTTACTATTACCTCCCAGTTTTAAGCATAGCCCTTATGCTTTGTAAAATGGATTGATACAAAACCTACAACTACCAGGTGAAAACGATATGAAAATTAAACATTTAGCCATAGCTGTTACTCTCGCTATTGGCGTAAATAACCTTGCATTTGCTCAGGAAACGACATCAGCTGTTCGTGGTAATATCATCAGCCCTGCAGGCCAAAGCGTGGCAAATGCCAGAGTTGAGATTGTTCACGTACCTTCAGGAACCCGCTCAGTTGCCACAACTAATAACTCTGGTGCTTTTGTCAGCTCTGGGTTAAGAGTCGGTGGCTCTTATACTATCACTATTACCAGTGCTGAAGGTGCAAAAGTATACGAAAATATCTATCTTTCCCTAGGTGAAGCTTTGCGTCTGAACGCTCAATTAGAAGCTTCTCAAGTTGAGAGAATTGCTGTTACAGGTACGGCAATTATTGGAAGCAATAATAGCGGAAGCAGCAGCTATTTTGGTGCTGATGATATCGCCAATAGCCCTACTTTTAACCGTGATATGAAAGAAATAGCACGGATGAACCCTTACGCAAATATATTGCCTGGTAGCAACTCTGAAATGAGTATTGCAGGCTCTAACCCGAAATATAACAGCGTATCTATTGACGGTGTTGGTGTTAATGATGATTTTGGTCTTAACAATAACGGTTATCCAACACAGCGTTCGCCTATTTCAATTGACTCTATCGATCAGATTGCTGTAGATGTTGCTCCTTTTGATGCCAGTGAAGGTGGTTTCTCTGGTGGACGTATCAATGCTGTAACCAAATCTGGTACTAACGAGCTTTCAGGTTCTTTTACTTATGAAAGAATGAGCGATGCCTGGGCTGGTAAACCTGTTAATCCAAGAACTGGTAATAAAACAGAACTTGATTTCGAACGGGATACCTATAGTTTCACTTTAGGTGGTGCGCTGGTAAAAGATAAGTTGTTTTTCTTTACTTCATACGAAAAAGCAACTGAACCAGCACAAGTAACAGCAGGCACGCAAGGTAGTGGTGCTGCCAACGAGGCTCGCATTACTGAAGCCGAATTAAATCGTGTTCGTCAAATTGCTGCTAGCCGTTATGGAATTACAGACATTGGTGGATGGGAAGATAGCCCAGAAATTAAAGACGAAAGCTTGTTAGTTAAGCTGGACTGGAACGTTAATGACTCACACCGTGCGACTTTTACTTATAATTCTAGTGAAGGTTCATCAGTTCGTAACCAAACGACAAGTGCCAATGGTGCTTTAAACCTTGATACGCATTGGTACACCTATACTCAGAATATGAAACTTTACCGTGCCTCTCTGTTTTCAGACTGGACGGCTGATTTATCAACAGAGTTTTATATTAACCAAAAAGAAGTAGATTCCATTTCTGGCAATAAAACGATGGAATACGGTGAAGTTAATATCCGTAGTTTAGTCAGTTTCGGACCAGATGAAGCCCGCCACGCAAATGAGTTAACGACCAAAGATCTGAAATTAGGTTTTAAAATTAATTATCTGCTGGATGACCATCATATTAAATTTGGTGGTGAGTATAGTAATCTTGATATCTATAATGCATTTGTACGCCGAGCATTAGGTGTATGGACGTTTGACTCTATTGATGCATTTGAAAACGGTACAGCAGCGTCTTTTGTTTATCAGAATGC
The DNA here is from genome assembly GCA_964643585.1 of uncultured Pseudoalteromonadaceae bacterium. Classification (GTDB taxonomy): domain Bacteria; phylum Pseudomonadota; class Gammaproteobacteria; order Enterobacterales; family Alteromonadaceae; genus Alishewanella. The sequence goes on along the minus strand of CAZXTH010000164.1, from coordinate 4,312 downwards.
GTATACAAATAATGCCCAAGATGCAGCAGCAGAATTCTCGATGGGATCTGGTAATCTGTATATTCAGGATCAGTGGTATGTTAACGATGATCTCGAAATTGGTATGGGGCTTCGTTATGAGCGTTTATTTGTGAGTGATAAACCTGCTCTGAACGAGAACTTTGTAAGGCGCTATGGTTTTTCTAATCAGGAAAACTTGGACGGCTTATCAATTCTACTACCAAGATTTAATTTGAAGTGGACTGCTACAGATGACTTAGTTATTAATGCTGGTTTTGGTCGTTTCTCTGGCGGCAAACCAAACGTATTTATTTCTAACTCATTCTCCAATGATGGAACAACACTGGTTAACTTTGATCCTGCTGTTGCTGGTACTTCACATTTAACAAATGTGACTTCATTGACTGTGCCGGATAATGTTAAAAACGCAATGTTTCCTGGTGATGGCTTCACAAACGTTATTGATCCTAACTATAAAATGCCTTCGGATTGGATTGCACGTGTAAGTGCTGATTATAACTTCTCAATTCCAAGTGTTGTTGAAGATGTTAACTTCTCAGCAGAGGTTATGAGAAAATGGATGGTAGATAATAATCGTTGGGTTGATATTTCTCGTTGTAAGGCAGGGGAAACATCACTTGGGGTTAATATTTATCAGCCATGTGATCCAACAGCAAAAGAACCTCATTATGATTTGATGCTTACTAATGAAGGAAGCAGTGGTAAAGCATGGATTTTCACTACTTCACTGCAAAAGGCTTGGGATAACGGCTTTAATGCTTATGCTTCTTATACCTATCAGGATATTAAAGAAGGTACTCCAGGCACCTCTTCAACTGCTGATTCAAATTACCAATATAACGTTGTTGTCGACAGAAACCAGACTCTTATCGGCACGGCAGATTATGAGATTCAGCATTCATTTAAGCTGGTATTAGGTTATACCCATCAGTTCTTTGAAGGGTATGATTCTAAGTTTAATTTATTCTTCCAACGTAGATCCGGTACTCACTTCAGTTATACATTTGGTATGTTTAACGACCGTGATTTTGGTGACAACTCTATCTTTAACCGTTCAAGTGCTTATCTGGTTTATGTCCCTACAGGTGCTGATGATCCAAATATCAGCCCAGATGGTATTCAGTATGATGAAATTATGTCTTACCTGAATCAGGTTGGCCTTGGCAGCTATGCTGGTGGTTTCGCACCTAAAGGTGTGGGTGAAACTCCTTGGGTTACAACTATGGATTTCCAGTTTCAGCAGGAGATTCCAGGTTTTATGGATGGGCATAAAGGTACCTTCTATTTTGCTATCAATAACTTGTTAAACCTTATTGATAGTAGTGCAGGTAAAGTCAAACGTATGCAGTTTACTACTAATGCTATCGTTGATTTTGGCGGGTTAGATGCTGAAGGGCGCTACATATATGCTACACCATTCGCAACTCCTGCTACAGATGGTTGGGATCAGTTTGAAGCTGAACAATCTACTTGGCGAATCAAAGCAGGTTTCACATACCGCTTCTAATTCCGTAGATTTATCTATTATAAAAATGCC
>CAZXTH010000164.1:0-2744 GCA_964643585.1 uncultured Pseudoalteromonadaceae bacterium | reverse complement strand
TGCCAAAATCGCCTTTTTTATTCCTAAACGCGGCGTTATTAGCGATAATTGTCAGCTAAGTTTCGTAGCCGTGAACGTTACAGTGGGAAAAATTACTATTATTGCTATCGCCGGAGCCTCGGCGTCAGGGAAAAGTCTTTTTGCATCAACTGTCTATCAGGAACTTGTTGCTGAGTTAGGTGGGGAGCGAATTGCTATTTTGTCTGAGGATGCCTATTACCGCGATCAGAGCCATCTGTCGTTTGAACAGCGTACATTAACCAACTATGACCACCCGGCAGCTTTTGAGCATGAGCTGCTGGCCCAGCATTTACAAATGCTGAGGGAAGGCAAAACCGTCAGTATGCCGCAATATGATTACAAACAGCATACCCGGATAGAGAGTTCTATTACCGTACAGCCGGCTAAAGTTATATTGGTTGAAGGTATTTTACTGCTTACGGATGAGCATTTACGTCAGCAGTTTGATATTACCGTATTCATGGATACGCCTTTAGATATTTGTCTGTTAAGACGGATCAAGCGGGATCTTGAAGAGCGTGGCCGCAGTTTAAGTTCAGTTGCTGCCCAGTATGAGAATTCTGTTCGCCCGGCATTTTTTGAGTTTATCGCACCATCAAAACAATATGCTGATCTGGTTGTTACCCGTGGCGGTAAAAATCAGATTGCCATTGACATAATAAAAGCAAAAATCCGCCAGCTATTAGCGGAATAACTTTCAGGAAATTTTTTATGATGGGTTTGATTGGCATTATTGTCATTCTGCTGGTGGCATATCTTGCCTCTGCTAATCGCAGCCGGATTAACTGGCGTACAGTTGGTGGTGCTTTTGCACTGCAGTTATCAGTAGCAGCTTTTGTACTTTATATTCCTTTTGGTAAAGATGTTCTGGCATCAGTTTCTGGTTTTGTCCTTACCGTTATCTCTTATGCTGATGCTGGTATTGCATTCCTGTTTGGTCCCTTGGCGGATAAGAGTAAGCATTTTATTTTTGCTGTTCATGTTTTAACGGTCATTATCTTTTTCTCTTCGCTGATAGCCGTGCTTTACCATATTGGTGTAATGCGGTTGATTATTAAAGTAATTGGTGGTGGTTTGCAAAAGTTGCTTGGCACCAGCAAACCTGAGTCTATGTGTGCTGCCGCTAACCTGTTTGTCGGGCAAACTGAATCTCCGTTGGTGATCCGGCCTTTTATTCCTACCATGACCCGTTCAGAGTTATTTGCTGTAATGGTATGTGGCCTGGCAACAATTGCCGGTTCAGTTATGGCTGGTTATGTAGGACTTGGGATAGAACTCAAATATTTGATCGCCGCCTGCTTTATGGGCGCTCCCGGTGCATTGTTGATGGCTAAAATTATTCAGCCGGAAACGGATAAGCCTATCAATGAACTGGCTGAAGTTGTCAAAGAGAATGATGGGTATACAAATATTATTGATGCTGCTGCTGCCGGTGCTGCAAGTGGTATGCAGCTGGCAATTAATGTCGGTGCTATGCTGTTGGCATTTGTCGGGCTTATAGCGCTTGTAAATGGCATGATTGGCTGGGTGGGCCATCATGTCGGATATGATGGTTTAACACTGCAGATTATTTTTGGTTATGTATTTCAGCCTGTCGCGTTTCTGATTGGCGTGCCATGGGAAGAAGCCCGTGTTGCCGGAAGCTTTATTGGCCAGAAACTGGTGATCAATGAATTTGTTGCTTATCTTGATTTTGTTCAGTTCAAAGAGCAACTCAGTGCGAATACTCAGGTGATTGTGACTATTGCGCTTTGTGGTTTTGCAAACTTTTCATCAATTGCCATCCTTTTAGGTGGTTTAGGGGGAATGGCCCCGAATCGCCGGGCTGATATTGCCGAGCTGGGGCTTAAAGCGCTGCTGGCGGCAACATTAGTCAATTTAATGAGCGCTGCTATCGCAGGGTTCTTTTTTTCCTTAGGCTAAAAACAGGTCTTTTATATGACACAGCAAGTTCCAACGTTAGATATAAGACGGTTTGCCACCGACAAAGATAACTTTGTTGCCGAAATTGGCAAGGCCTACACTGAATTTGGTTTTTGTGGCATTAGCGGCCACGAAATTCCAGATGAAGTGGTAGACAATACTTACAAAGCAGTTAAAGCATTTTTCGCTCTACCGGCAGAGGTCAAAGCGAAATACCATCAACCAGGGCAGGGTGGAGCAAGAGGCTATACCGGTTTCGGTGTTGAAAAAGCAAAAGACAGTAATCACCCGGATCTAAAAGAATTCTGGCATGTTGGCCGGGAAATTGATGGGGTAGCTCCGCATCCTTCATTATATCCGAATGTCTGGCCTGCCGAGGTTGCAGAATTTCAACAGGCTACTTATCGTTTATATAGTGAACTGGAAAATTTAGGAAAGCGGGTTTTACAAGCTCTGGCTTTATTCCTGAAACTGGAACAGCATTACTTCGATGATAAAGTAAATTACGGTAACTCTATTCTACGGCCCATTCACTATCCGCCGATTAAAGATACCTCTACTATGTCTATACGAGCTGGCCAGCATGAAGATATTAATCTCATTACCTTGCTGGTTGGTTCTAATGAAGCAGGTCTGGAGATTTTACGTCGGGACGGTTCCTGGTTACCGGTAACAACGATTGAAGGTACCATCGTTGTGAATATTGGTGATATGTTACAGCGGCTAACTAATCATGTATTGCCGTCAACTACCCACCGTGTAGTCAATCCTGTAGGGGCGGCTGTTGGTGAGCCTCGTTA
>CAZXTH010000163.1:4869-7295 GCA_964643585.1 uncultured Pseudoalteromonadaceae bacterium | reverse complement strand
TACTACATGCGCATAAGGCAGTGGATCAGGATACTCTCCGGCAGCAACCAAGCCAGCAACATGAGCCATATCAACCCAGAATATGGCCCCTGCCTTATCGGCAATGTCACGCATTCTGGCCCAGTCTTTATAGCGTGAATAAGCAGAAAAGCCCCCGATTAACATTTTGGGACGCGTCTTGAGTGCAATCTGCTCCATCTCGTCATAGTCAATCAATCCCGTTACCGGATCGAGCCCGTATGGCACAATCTTGTAATGGCGGCCAGAAAAGTTAGAGGGATTACCATGTGTTAAATGCCCTCCCTGAGCCAGATTCATTCCCATTACGGTATCTCCGGGATTGGTTAGCGCCAGAAAAACAGCAGCATTAGCCTGAGCACCAGAATGCGGTTGCACATTGGCAAAATCACAATCAAACAGTAACTTTACACGTTCAATCGCCAGCTTTTCAGCTACATCAACATATTCACAACCACTGTAGTAGCGTTTTCCGGGATAGCCCTCTGCGTATTTGTTGGTAAAAACTGAACTCTGTAAAGACCTGACCAACGGGCTGGCATAGTTCTCAGACGCAATTAGTTCAACATGGTCTTCCTGGCGATGTTCTTCAAGCTGAACAGCCTGAGCCAGTTCAGGATCAAAATCAGTTAACGTCAGTGCAGTATTATACATAGTGAAAATCCTTTCGTTTCTTTGGGTAGATTGATACAGGGTGGCTGCGTCGTATTGTTGCTGACGGGTTATAACCACCTGCGGCAGCACTGACACCACAACCGGTTCAGTCGCTGTTTTGTATTTGAATGTAATGCCATCGTTACGGTAGCTCAGCTGCACCTACCGGCCAGTAATGACTATCCGGAATATGGCGGGCACCAAAAATAGCCTGCCCGACACGAACTACCGTAGCTCCTTCCTCGATGGCAATTTCAAAGTCACCAGACATGCCCATCGACAGCTCGTCCAGCACAATATCGGCTGGGGCATTTTGTTGCAGCCTATCCCGTAGTGTTCGCAGTAAGATAAAACACTGCCTCACCCGCTCAGCTTCGGTAGAAAACAGCGCCAGCGTCATTAAGCCACGTACACGCAGCGCCGTATAAGCTGGTATGGCACGCAGAAATGCCGCAACATCTTCAGGCGCAAGGCCATATTTACTGGCCTCACCTGAAGTATTAACCTGCACAAATACGTCCAGCATCCGGCCTTCATGCTGCAAACGGCGATCCAGCGCTTCAGCAACTCTCAGGTTATCCAAAGCCTGAAACTCACTTGCAAAGCGGGCAACCAGTTTGGCTTTATTCGTTTGCAAATGCCCAATAACCGACCATTGCAAATCCGCCAAATCCTGCATTGCTGCCGATTTATGGTAAGCCTCCTGTACCTTATTTTCTCCCAGCATCCGGCAACCCGCCGCATAGGCCAGGCGCAGGCTGGCTTCGGGCTTAGTTTTGCTGACAGGTAACAGCCGTACAGAAGCAGGATCACGACCAACACGAAGGCATGCAGCATTAATGCGTCGGTGCACATCAGCCAGGTTTCGCTGAAAATCCTCAACAGTAAGGGCTTGCGGGTAACAGCCATGCTGCTCGTGCTGGGTTTGGGTAGCAGAAAATACCGGCATCACTTTTTCCTGAAAAACAACCTGATAGACAAGTCACTTTATAACAGTAAAATGGCCTGACAATACCAGCCAATTTAAAACCAACAGGCAGACCAATTGTTTAAATATGCTCAGCTTGAATCTGTCAAAGCCTGGATTGCCGATCCGCTGCATTGCCAGCAGCCATTACATTCACGGGTTCAGCGGGCCATCCGCCAATTGATACTCGAAGGTACTCTTGGCGTTGGAAAACCGCTGCCAGCAACCCGCTCGCTGGCAAAATCGCTGAACGTATCACGTGATACTGTTGAATCAGCCTACAGTCAGCTCCACATGGAAGGTTTTATCGAACGCCATGTTGGCCGCGGCAGTTTTGTTTCCGTGCAAGCTCTACGGGCGCAAAAAAGTACCGCTCTCAGCAAACAAGCTGTACATCATAAAAAGCCGCCCCTCAGTAAACGCGGTATGGGTATTTACCAGAGTGGCGGAGCCAGCAGTGCAGTGGCTCCCCGCCCTTTTGCTCAGGGCGTGCCGGAAACCCGTACTTTTCCATTACAGCTTTGGGAACGCTTGCAACGACAGGTACTGAAAGAATATGGCACCAGTGTATTAACCGCAGCACCACCACAAGGTATAGAATCCCTGCGTCAGGCGATTGCCGATTACATCAATCTTGAACGTGGTGCACATGCCACTGCAGAACGGGTGCTGATACTGACCAGTTCTCAACAGGCATTAACACTATGTGCAACAGTACTACTTGATGCCGGCGAACGGATTTTTATTGAAGATCCCGTCTACCACGGTGCCCGGAAGGCATTTGATG
>CAZXTH010000163.1:0-4859 GCA_964643585.1 uncultured Pseudoalteromonadaceae bacterium | reverse complement strand
GCCTCCACCGGCCATATTTCTGACACCATCGCACCAGTTTCCTACCGGAGCAACGCTGTCTCTTGAGCGGCGATTAGCCATCATTGAGTGGGCTAACCAGTCCCAAAGCTGGATTATAGAAGATGACTACGACAGTGAATTTCATTACGAGGGTAAACCAACCGCCTGTGTACAGGGGCTTGATCCGTATGAGCGAACAATTTATATCGGTACCTTTACCAAATCACTGTTTCCCGGATTACGGATTGGCTATATGGTACTGCCCCCAGCCTTGGTTGAACCCATGACTACCGCCCGCACTCTGCTGGATGGCCATAGCGCTCCCATTCCGCAGTTAACATTGGCCCGCTTTATTAACGCAGGGCACTTTGGTGCCCATATCCGAACTATGCGAACCCTCTATGCAGCCCGACGCAACATACTGGCAGCGCTGGTACAGCAATATCTGAACGATTTTATGCAACCGCAGATCCCCGCTGGTGGGCTGCAAATGCCTTGTGTTTTTACCTGTGACATTTCCGAGCATATAGCTGTCGCAGCAGCCCAACAAGCAGGAGTAGACGTACTCGGTCTAAGCACACTATATGCATCAGGTTACAGCAAAGCGGGTTTCCTGATGGGTTTTGCAGCCTACGCCCCTTATGAAATGGAGGTTAGTATCAGGAAACTAGCCGATATTTTGCGTAACTTGCAAAGCGCCATCTGATACACGGTATTTATTGCTGCGGCACAAGATGCGGGTTCAATCAGCCGTATTATCTACCACATCAAGCGCTTCACCGATGGCATAAAAACGCCCGCCTGAAATGTAATGCAGGCTGCGAAGTGCCGGGTCGGCATGCTCAAACTGCCAATGCCCGTTGCTGAAAACACGGGTGTCAGCCCAGGCTCCGACAATTTCAGCAATAAACAGATCATAAGTTTGCTGATTATGTGGTTCAGGGATTAGCCGACATGCCAGCCAGGCAGAACAACCTGCCACAAACGGCAAATCATGGCCCGGAATATCAAACAACCCGACCCCGCTATTACTGAGTTTGTCAGGCTCAGTCAACAGACTGCGGTGACCTACCTGATAGGTAAGATCTAACTGAGCCACTGTGGGAACCTGAATAACAAAGCAACCACTTTGTTCAACCAGCTCGCGTGTTTTAGCAATTTTGTCCAGTACCACAGTCAGCTTCGGTGGTGAAAAATCCAGTGCGCAGGCCCAGGACGCAGCCATCACATTATCAACGCCATTATGGCGGGCAGAAACCAGAATGGTTGGGCCGTGGTTAATCAGGCGAAAGGCTTTTTCCAGCGGCACGGCGGCTATATGTTCGTTTGTCATTTTTCCTGTCATATACCTGAATTATTGAACATCGTATTGTAAGAAGATTACTTGTAATAACACGATACGATACTCTGACAAAATATCCCAAATCATCGATCTTTTATATTTCCTTGGGTGTTACTATCTGTAGCAGGTGGTTAAACAAGCCGGAAAATTGATGAAAAAGCCGCATTTACAGACTCTTCCTGACCATACAGAAAAACACAGTACTACAGCTGCTTTGCTTCACAATCTGTCGCAGCAAATACCCGTTGCATGGATTAACCCCGCATTACAACCATTCACTGAAGCCCAGCGCCATCTTGCGCTCACAAGTGACGATATAAAAGATGCCAGCCAACGGCTTGAACGTTTCAGGCCTTACCTGCTTGAAGCCTTTCCTGAAACTGCACCACTGGGTGGTGTTATTGAATCCCCGCTGATTGCTGTTCCTGATTGCCAGCGGGCTCTGTCTGCACATAATCAGATCCCTGCCGGGCGCTTGCTGCTGAAAATGGACAGCCATCTGGCAATATCCGGCTCTGTGAAAGCCAGAGGCGGTATCTATGAAGTGCTTAAACATGCCGAAACGCTGGCAGTGAATCATGGCCTTGTTTCTGTTACTGATAATTACCGTATGCTGGCAGCATATAAAGCATTTTTCGGCCAGTATAAAATTCAGGTAGGCTCAACCGGTAATCTGGGGCTCAGCATTGGCATTATGGGTGCAAAATTGGGCTTTGAGGTGATAGTTCATATGTCTGCCGATGCCCGGCAATGGAAAAAAGATCTGCTCCGTAGCCACGGTGTCACCGTCAGAGAATATACCGCAGATTACGGCAAAGCAGTGGCCGAAGGCCGGAAGTTATCAGAGCAGGATCTCGCCAGCTATTTTATTGACGACGAACATTCTACAGACCTCTACCTCGGCTATGCCGTTGCAGCAGAAAGGCTTCAGCTTCAATTATTACAACATGGTATCAAAGCAGATAAACAACACCCGCTGTTTGTTTATCTGCCCTGTGGGGTTGGTGGTGCTCCGGGAGGTATTACTTTCGGACTGAAGCAGTTATGGGGAGACGCAGTACATTGTATCTTTGTTGAACCAACAGGCGCTCCTTGCATGACATTAGGTTTAGTCAGCGGCCAGCACGATGAAATAGCCGTTCAGGATATCGGTTTATCCGGGGAAACCTGTGCCGACGGTCTGGCTGTCGGTAGGCCTTCTGGTTTAATCTCGCGGGAAATGCAGCATTTGCTCAGCGGCTGTGTCACCGTACAGGATACAGAGCTGTTTAAAGCATTACAGCTGCTATACAGGACAGAAAATATTTTTATAGAGCCCAGTGCCTGCGCGGCTTTTGCAGGCTATCAGGCTCTGGCATCAACCGCTTTTTCCAGTTATCTGCAGCAACACAATTTACATCAGCATATGCCTGATGCTACCCACATTTTGTGGGCAACCGGCGGTAATATGGTTCCTGAGGCAGTTAAAACACAGTATCTTCAACAACAATAACCCATCACGAACCCAGGGCTGTTGGCCTGGCATAAATGCTAAGCGCGGCCGGATAAACAAGATGCTCCGTTTTACTGTCATCAAGTTTTCTGATAAATGCCAGCGCTGCTGCTTCAAATGCCCAATACCCACAATAGTTACCATCATCATAAAGGTGCATATCGTGCGTTGGCCCACCCCGGTAAAGGCTGTACCATTTACGACAATACTGCTGTAATAATCTGGCAGCTTTGGCAGGTTCAGGCTCGACCATAAAATCAGCCAGTAACTTAAACGATTTATGAAATAAGCCGCTCACATGGAAATCTTTTACTGTTAGCTTTCCGCGCAGTAAATCGAATATCGCATCACACCTCGGGTAATTAACCTGCTCAAACAAACGTGCAAAACGTTGCCTTAAATCGTCCCGGCGTAGCAAAATGCACAAACTAAATACCTGTATACATTCAAGGTATTCAAAACGACAATCCAAAATTCCAATAACTTCTGTACCATAAGGCGCATATTCTTCGTCGTTTTGCTCTTTTAATTCCTGCATATACTGCGCCTGTAACGGAAAACAGGCTTCATAGCAGGCTATGAGCCTGGCCAGATCCGCTTCTAATGCTTTTATAGGTTCACCGGCGGTATACTTTAGTGCTAACAACGAAAAAGCATCGTCTTTCGCCCATTTTTCCATCGACAAACGTTCACTAACAATCGGATGCTCTGTTTCTTCAAAGTGGTTTTCCTGTAATGCGTCAATAAATTGCTGATATTGTTTAAAGCTTAGCAATCGTTGCCTGCGTTGCAGGATTAACCGCTGCTCCGGCGTTAATTCTGACAAGCCATATTGCAGACGCTGTTGCAGTAATTGTTGTTGCGGATCACCAGCAGTATTAATATCGTTATCGATCTGAGGTCGGGTTAATCCAGCCTGCTGCAGTTTGGCATCCTGGTCTTCAGCATATAGCCTGAGTTTATCAATATCGAATTGCACGCTATTTACTTCCTGCCAGCTTATCTTGCGTCATGTTACCTACTGCCTTTGGCATCATAAAGTACACTGCCTATCTGTCATGTTATAACTTCGGGTATTTTCCGGCTATTAAATTAAAAATGTCAGCATGCCACCTGCAGCCCCATAGCTCAATACCAGTAACCATGCAGGTATACGGCCATACTGCAAAGCCAGAAATGCCAGCAGCACCAAACCTGCATCAATAACAGTAAATACCGTATTACTCCAGATCGGCTGATATAACGCGGCCAGCAAAATACCGGTAACAGCAGCACAAACGCCGGCCATACCTACTTTAACAGCCTGATATTGTTGCAAGTGATTCCAGAAAGGTAATACACCAAAAACCAGCAGAAAAGAAGGCAGAAAGATAGCCGTTACGGCCAGGAAGCCTAAACCGATTCCACCTTGCGGCATGGCTGTGCCAAGGTAAGCAGAAAAGGTCAGTAACGGGCCGGGCACAGCCTGAACAGCACCATAACCCACCATAAAAAGATCGCCACTTATCATGCCGGTATTCACCATTTCAGCTTGTAATAACGGTAAAACCACATGCCCGCCACCGAAAATCAATGCCCCGGCACGGAAGAAAATATCAAAAATGGCAAGCGTTGCTGACGGAAATACCGCAGCCAAGATGGGCAAGCCCAGCAACATAAACGCCAGTATTGCCAGAAAAACCATGCCCTGTCTTTTACTAATATTAAGTGTTATTGGCGTTCCTGTTGTTGCTACAGGTTGCAGCAATAAATAACCGGCTAAAGCTGAAAGTAATAAAACCAGCAATTGCATCTCAATTGACGATTGCAACAAAACCGCCGTGGCGGCAAACAGCATAATTCCAGCTTTTTGCGGGCTGTTACAAAATTGCTTTGCCATGCCCCACACGGCCTGAAACACAACGGCAGCAGCAGCCAGTTTTAAACCGGAAAGAACCACCGCCGAAAGTATATCGCTGTAATAAGTGACACCGATAGCAAACAGGACCATCAGTAATGCTGAAGGTAAGGTAAAAGCCAGCCATG
>CAZXTH010000162.1:610-7299 GCA_964643585.1 uncultured Pseudoalteromonadaceae bacterium | reverse complement strand
GTCAGTTGCCATCTGACAACATGCTGATGATGGATCGTATCGTACACATCTCAGAAGAAGGTGGCTTGTATGGTAAAGGGCAAATTATAGCTGAGCTGGATATTACTCCTGACCTGTGGTTCTTTGCTTGCCACTTTAAAGGTGACCCGGTGATGCCGGGATGCCTTGGGCTGGATGCAATGTGGCAGTTAGTTGGTTTCTTCCTTGGTTGGTCTGGTGGCCCAGGAAAAGGCCGGGCATTGGGTGTAGGTGAAGTTAAATTTACCGGCCAGATTCTGCCTACAGCGAAAAAAGTAACTTATACCATCAATATGAAACGGGTTATTAAACGTAAACTGTTTATGGGTATCGCTGATGGTGTTGTAAGTGTTGATGGTCGTGACATTTACGCTGCTGAAGATTTAAAAGTCGGGCTATTTCAGGATACATCAAGCTTCTAAAGTGCTTGCAGCTTAGTACTTCAGAGAAGTTGGTTTTTCTGACTTGCGAACCCCGCTTCTTAAAGCGGGGTTAAGCGTGTTACTAAGAATAAAAAACGGCGTATTAGGCCCCTTTATTAAAAAGCCCTGTATTACGATCTTCTATCGCTTCCCGCCATCCCCCAAGCCATTGTGAACGGGTTTCTAAATTCTGATAAGGGCAAAGCTCTTTTGAACGACCAGTGACACCTGCGCGGTAGCCCTGAGCATGAGCACGTTCCATACGATCACGTTTCTGTCTTTTCATACGGCATGTTTCCTCAAATCCTGTTAAGTGAACATAACCTGCCATACTGCAGCAGGTTACACTTTAATTGATAGTTCACCATGCTAAAAGGTTCAATCGCCAATTTAGGGACGAAGCAATGCTAGCAGCTAACAATATGAACTTGCTGAATTTTTATAGAAAAGAGTAATTAGACAGAATTGTACTAGCTTATGGTTTTTAATGAGCAGGAAGTAATAACCAAACAAGCTGCATAAAGCAGCTTGTTCATTAACAGGTATAACCAGAAAAGCTTACCTTCTGCGGCGAGCCATTAGTAATAAACCACCTAACATTGCCAGCAGCCAGTTTACTGAGCCACCTTCCCGTTCATAGTTATCATCTTCACCAGCTCCGCAATCAGATTCCTCTCCGTTAGGGATTGGGGTCAGTTTAACTGCTGTGGTAATTTCCTGGAACACCGGGTTACCTGCACTGTCAATAACCGGCTCTCCTTTGGCATTTTTAGCTTCACGTTTTACGACAGCTGTCGCCAGAATTTCACCATTATTGTTAATGGCGTTAGCTTCAACCAGATCATATGGCAGATTACAATCTACCAGCTCATTCAGATTGCGGAATGTGTCAGCATTAATATCGTATAGAAAAGCCGCCAAGCGCCTGGTGGAAGTTGTTGCAGTGAAAATTTCACCTTTGCCAACTATTTGCCCTTGGTCATTTATAGCTGCGGCTTCTGAGTTTGACGTGTTGAAAAAGCCGTTTGGTACAACAAGCTGTTTGGTATTGTAATTATAATAAAATAGCTTATTAAATGTTCTGCCTGCTTCAGTTTTACTCGCAAAACCGGTAACAATATTGTCATTATTAACAGCAGTTGCATTACTGCTCAACCACTCTTTGGGATCGACTATAGCTTCAACTTCGTTGCTAGCAAAAATTGTTGCATGTCTTCTATTGCGAACTCCGTTTCCATTGCAATAACCATAGTAAGGATCCACACTCACACACTCAATTGTGTCAGAATCAGAATAAACTGACTGACCTACGATCAGTCCGTTATCGTTCACAGCGTTTGCCGTGCTGGTATAGGTAACTGCAGCATAATCCTCTCTGGAGTGAGGTTGGCCACTGTTCTTATCACCTAAATAGCCGAGAGTCTGAGTCAGTGAAACAGAACCACTATCCTGTAGTTGCCATACCATGCCTAGTTGTTCATAAGCATTTGGGGACCGGTTATAAAAACATAAGGCGGTGGGCATTGCCTTGCCGTCACAAGCCTCTTCTATAGCATCATGAACACTGTCCGGCATACTGGCACTACCATGCCCAACAATTAATCCTGAATTGCTGATTGCTTTTGCAACAGAAAAGCCGCCTCCAAGTTCTGTATAGGAAGGTTGTAAAATGGATGCTTGTCCATTATTTACAACAACGCCAGCCTGATACATATCTGCAGGTATCCATAAATCTGCAGGTTGAGGGTCGGGTGTCGCTTCAGTTGGCGCCGCAGTGAATTCCTGCAGACTAAATGTGGTAGTTGCTGTACCAACAGCAACGCCTTGATTATTGATAGCGTATAGGTATTCGCTGTTACTGAAGTTCCCGGTATCTCGCAGTTTAGTCAGAGCTAAAGGAGCTACGGCTGTTTGTGTCAGTGCAACAACCTGTCCGATCTTCTGGTTAGTCGTAACCGAGCTGTTACTAGACAAGAAATTTGTCAGAATAGCCAGCACCGTTGCATCAATACTGCCATTCTTCGCATCATTAATCTGCTCTTCTGTCAGAATGGCTTTAATTGCATCGCTATCAAAATTTATATTATCAAGATCTAACGGGAAATTATAAATGCCGTAGCCATGAACCAGAGTATCGCCGTTATCATTTAAGGCTGAGCCATAAGTCGATCTTACCTGAACAGCTTCCGTGCCCAGATCCGTTACACTGTATACAGCAGCCTGTGCCGAAAACACGCTTAGTAACGGCAACATTGCTAAGCTCAGTGACGATAATTTCATTCATTACCCCTAAATTAACTACGGATTTAATGCTTCCAATTCTTCCCAACGGGCATAAGCCTGCGCCAGCTTCGACTCAGTCTCTGCCAATAGGTTCAATAATGACTGGGTTTCCTCTGCACCGGCTTTAAAAAAATCAGGTGCGTTTACCTGTTGCTGCAAAGCAGTCAGCTGTTCATCCAGCTGTTCAATCAGTCCTGGTAAAGATTCCAGTTCACGCTTTTCTTTGTATGATAACTTTTTACTGTTATTAACAGAAGGCTTTGTCTGCGTTTCACTGGCTTTAGACTGTGATGATTTTGTATCTTTTTGTACTGATTCAGCTTGCTGTCGCCGTTGCTGATATGCCAGCACATCATCGTAACCACCGGCAATGTCTGTTATCTGTCCTTTACCGTGAAATAACAGAGAGCTGGTTACGGTGTTATTAACGAACTCCCTGTCATGGCTGACCAGTAATACTGTACCCTGATACTGTTGCAGAATATCTTCCAGTAATTCAAGCGTTTCTACATCCAAATCATTAGTGGGTTCATCCAGTACCAGCAAATTACTTGGTTTGGCAAACAGCTTGGCTAATAACAGCCGGTTCTTTTCACCACCGGATAACGCTCTCACCGGCGTTCTTGCTTTAGCCGGAGGAAACAGAAAATCCTGCAGGTAACTCAGAACATGCCGGCTTTGTCCATTCATTGCAATTTCCTGACGACCATCAGCAACATTATCCTGAACTGTAGCATCAAGGTCTAACGCCATACGGTGCTGATCAAAATAAGCAATGTCCAGATTTGTACCCCGTTTAATTTCACCACTGTCCTGAATATATTCTCCCAACAGCAGTTTAATTAAGGTTGATTTACCTGCACCATTTGGCCCTATCAGCGCAATTCTGTCACCACGCATAACCAGTAAATCCAGAGTATCAACTACTGGTGAGCCATCAAAGCTATGTTTAAGCCCGGTAGCTTCAAAAACCAGCTTACCTGATCGCTGAGCCTGCTCAATATTAAACTCAACCTTACCTTGCTGTTCAACACGTGCAGCCCGTTCTTGTCTCAGAGCTTTCAATGCCCTGACCCGCCCTTCATTACGGGTACGTCTGGCTTTAATACCCTGCCGAATCCAGACCTCTTCCTCAGCCAGCTTTTTATCAAAAAGCGCATTATGCTGTTGTTCGTCTTCCAGTATTTTTTGTTTGCGCAGCAAATATTCCTGATAATTGCCAGGGTGAGATGTCAATTGCCCTCTATCCAGATCAATAATCCGGGTTGCTAAAGCTCTGATAAAGGCTCTGTCGTGAGAGATAAAAATCAAAGCCCCTTTAAAGCTCAGTAAGAATTGCTCAAGCCATTGAATCGCGGCTACATCAAGGTGGTTTGTTGGTTCATCAAGTAACAAAATATCAGGCTGCGCAATTAATGCTCTGGCCAGAGCAGCTTTGCGAAGCCAGCCACCCGATAAAGAAGCCAGGCTGGCATGTTCATCCATATCAAACTGCTGGCACAACATCTGTATTCTGGCATCCAGCGACCATCCATCACGGGTATCCAGCTCAGATTGCAATTGCTCAAGTTGTTTTAACTGCTGTGGTGTAGCTTGGGTCATTTCAGCCGAAAGCTGGTAAAACTGCTGTAGTTTATCTGCCAGATCCGCTGCACCTTGCCGGATAAAGTCGCCAATGCGAATTTCCATGCTGGCAGGAGGGTCTTGCTCCAGCCGGCTCAGGATAATACCGTTATTAATGACCAGTTGGCCGTCATCCAGTGTCTGATGGCCAGTGAGTATTTTCAGAAACGAAGACTTACCAGTACCATTGCGACCAACCAGACATACCCGTTCTCCGGCAAACAGACTAAAATCTACTTCATCAAGCACCGGATGTGTGCCAAAAGCAAGGCTGGCACGCTGAAAACGTAATAATTCCACTAACGAATATCCTCTAACCATTGCTGTAATGCTGCCAGATCAAATGGCCAGAACAACAACTGATTTTGTTCTTTCTCAGAGCCTACTACAGGAATATGAACCCTGAAACGCTGTAACAGTTGCTCATCATCAATAATATCAACCACCTGAAATTGCCCGGCAAGCCCAGCCTCAAGTAATAACTGCTCAGCCTGTTCACACAAATGACAGCCCCAGGTGCTGTAAAGTGTCAATTTCATGCTTTTTTGCCTAACTCAAAACAAACATGAATATGCGGATTACGGCGAAAATCTTCAGGTAACGTGCTGGCGGAAATATCTTCAACCTGCCAGCCCGCTTCGGTCAGGGCTTCATAGTCCAGCTTAAAGCGGCGTTTATTGTTGGAAAAAATCAGCTTTCCACCTTCAGCTAATAGGGGGTGCAACTGATTCAGTAATTTAACATGGTCACGTTGTACGTCCCAGCTATCTTCCATTCGTTTAGAGTTGGAAAATGTTGGCGGATCGACAAAGATCAAATCAAACTGGTTATGACAACGTGTAATCCATTGCAGGCAATCTGCCTGTTCAAACACATACTGCTTGCCATGCAAGCCGTTCAGCATGAAGTTTTTCTTTGCCCAATCCAGATAGGTATTCGACATATCTACGGTAGTTACACTACGGGCACCGCCAAGCGCAGCATGAACTGAAGCGGTTCCGGTATAGGCAAACAGGTTAAGTACTCTTTTGTCTTTAGACTGATGTTGCAGACGTCTGCGGGTCAAACGATGATCAAGGAATAAACCGGTATCCAGATAATCATACAAATTCACCAGAAAACGGGCACCGTATTCACTGACTTCTTTATATTCACCGCTTTTTGCCAGTGCCTGATACTGTGATTGCCCTTTTTGGCGCTCCCGCACTTTCAGAATTAACTGATCAGGATGAACATTCAAAACCTGTGGGATCTGATTCACGATATCAAATAACCGCTTTTGTGATACCTGCTCGCTGACCGATGCAGGTGCAACATACTCCTGAACGACAACATCGCCATCATACCAATCAACTGCGACGTTATATTCAGGGATATCAGCATCATATAAGCGATAGCAGCTTATACCTTCACGCTTTGCCCATTTTTGCAGCTGCTTTACATTTTTAGCCAGCCGGTTTGCAAAAGACTGACTTTCACTGAAAAACAGCGCCGGAGCATCTGAACGGCTTTGTACCTGCTTTTCTGTCAGATCAAATAGCGTAAACTCACAATCGAGTGGCCCGTTACTGAATTTATAGCTCTTGGTTCTGGAAAGCTTCAAAGCACGTAATAAATCACCATCGGAAGTAATAATTGCCAGACGCCATCCCTGATAATGCTTTTTAAGTGCAACAGAAAACTTGCTATACAACGGGATCAACGCCGGCAGTTCTCCAAGGCGTTCTCCATATGGCGGGTTCGTTACAATAAAGCCTGTTTGGTCTGTAACGGTTGTGCTGAGTGCTGTCGCGTCAGCATAATCAAAACGAATCAGTTCAGATACACCGGCACGTGCAGCATTGTGCCGGGCTTTACTTAATGTGGTTTCGTCACTGTCTGTGCCCCATAACAGCAAAGTTTCAGGCGGGTTTTGTTGTTCTTCTCTGGCCTGTTGCCGTAATTGCTGCCATACCGCATCCCGGTGACCAGACCATCGCTCAAAGGCAAACTGTTTCCGGGTTAATCCAGGTGCTTTATTTTGTGCAATAAGTGCAGCTTCTATCAGAATTGTGCCACTGCCGCAAAAAGGATCATACAGTGGTTTATCAGGTGTCCAGCCCGAGCGCTTCAGCAAAGCAGCAGCCAGATGCTCTTTCAGCGGTGCTTCACCCTGCCCGCTACGGTATCCGCGTTGATGCAAAGAAGGACCGGAAAAATCCTGCAGGAAATAGAACGCTTGTTTTTCCAAACGGACCTGAAAGCGAACATCAGGCTCTTGCCGGTTGACGTCCGGGCGATGCCCTGTTTCTTCACGGAACTGATCAACAATAGCGTCTTTCAGGCGGATAGCACCAAACTGAG
>CAZXTH010000162.1:0-600 GCA_964643585.1 uncultured Pseudoalteromonadaceae bacterium | reverse complement strand
TATTATCAATCAGCGCATGGCGGCCTACGCATTCGGCGGCAAGAGATTGACGGGAAGACATCAGCTGCATCCAGTCTACTTTACGTGCGGCCTGATAAAGATCAGTTTCCGGTGTTGCAGGCTCAGTATGAAGCAACCGGAGAATACGGGTTGCCAACCGCGACCATAAACATAATTGATAAGCGGCACGTAAGTCAGCTTTAAAACGCACTGTGCCCACAGTGATTTTAATTACCTCACCCTGATGCTGTCTGATTTCCTCAGCTAACAGCTCTTCGATACCTTTGGAAGTAAGTGCCCAAAACTCCAGCATTGCCTGTAAACCCCGAATGAAAATGGCGCACAGTATAACAGAGTGCTTATCTGCCCGTGCTGATGTTTTAGCGGTTTATTTTCCTGCTTAATAAAGGAGGCGCCAGCTACCAGCGAGGATAATGCTGTTATTTGTTGTTAAAATAGACACAAAAACCAGCAACTGCTTATTAATGCAACAGTCAGCATCAATTTAAATAAATTAACCGCATTAAGCACTTGCGTCGTGAAACTAAAAACACTAAGATGCGCCCCGCAATGACGGACGCGGGATGGAGCAGCCTGGTA
>CAZXTH010000161.1:1893-7341 GCA_964643585.1 uncultured Pseudoalteromonadaceae bacterium | reverse complement strand
CTGAATTTCGATGTCAGCGACATTGGCGAAATTCAGGAAAGTAAAACCGGCATACCAGTTTGCAGGATCCAGCAACGCCGTGAAAGCATAGCTGACAGTCATATCGATACCGAATAAATCAAATGCAGCCCATTCACTGACAAAACCGTCTGCATCTACATTATCCAGATCAACCGAAAGATAACCGATGCTATCAAGTGTACCGCCGTTATCTATCAGAAAATGTTGAGTCAGAATAGGACCGGCAAAAGCCTGGTTACTTACAGCGATGCTGCCGAGTAACAGAGCGAAAGTTAAAAGCAAATTCCTGAACATAATATTTCCCTAGTGTTATTGTTTGTCTTCTCTTTTATCGCAATTGCTTGCTTATCCGTTTATATGCACAAACCAGTCCAAAATTTAATCTCATTAATAATCAATTAATTAAGAAAAAACAGTATCAGACCAGCAATTGCGTAAACCTCATACGACAAAAAAACCGACATTCCTTTCGTTTTAAAGCAAAAGCCGGCACGAACAAGCACCGGCTTCCTGGCAAATGGCACCTGATACTACCAGTTCAGAACGACTTTACCTGACTGGCCTGAGCACATAATCTCAAAACCCTGCTGGAAGTTTTCCATTGGCATCTCATGAGTGATAATTGGCGATAAATCCAAGCCAGACTGAATCAGGCTGGCCATTTTATACCAGGTTTCAAACATTTCACGGCCGTAAATACCTTTAATCACCAGCCCTTTAAAAATCACTTTAGTCCAGTCAATTGCCATATCAGATGGAGGAATACCCAACATAGCAATCTTACCGCCGTGATTCATGGTATCCAGCATGCTGTTAAACGCAGCCGGAACACCAGACATTTCCAGTCCAATATCAAACCCTTCTGTCATACCCAGCTCTTTCATCACGGTTTTCAGTGATTCTTTGCTGACATCCACAGCACGGGTTGCTCCCATTTTCAGAGCCAGCTCCAGACGGTAAGGGTTAACATCTGTCACGACTACATGGCGGGCTCCAACATGACGGGCAACTGCAGCTGCCATAATGCCAATCGGGCCAGCGCCGGTAATCAATACATCTTCACCAACCAAATCGAAAGACAACGCGGTATGAACCGCATTACCAAACGGATCGAAGATAGCAGCAATATTATCCGGAATATTATCTGGTATTTTGAATGCGTTATACGCAGGAATAACCAGATACTCTGCAAAGCTTCCCGGACGATTAACCCCGACACCAATAGTGTTACGGCACAGGTGTACACGACCGGCACGGCAGTTACGGCAATGGCCACAAGTAATATGGCCTTCACCTGACACTCTGTCGCCCACTTTAAAACCACGGACTTCTGAGCCCATGTCTTCTACTACGCCAACATATTCGTGTCCGACAACCATAGGTACCGGAATCGTTTTTTGTGACCATTCGTCCCATTTATAAATGTGGACATCTGTACCGCAGATAGCCGTTTTTTTAATGCGTATTAATACATCATTAGGACCAACCGTTGGGATCTCTGCTTCAGTTTGCCAGATCCCCGGTTCTGCTTTTAACTTTGCCAGTGCTTTCATCTTACGTTTACGCCTTCTGAATTATGCGATCACGCCCATGTCTTTACCAATACGGATAAAAGCATCAATCGCTTTATCCAGTTGCTGTTGTGTATGTGCTGCAGAAATCTGAGTCCGGATCCGGGCCTGGCCTTTAGGCACTACCGGGAATGAGAAACCAACTACATATACACCTTCTGCCAGCATACGCTGTGCCATTTCCGATGCCAGTTTGGCGTCTCCCAGCATAACAGGAATGATCGCATGGTCTTTACCTGCCAGCGTAAAACCGGCTGCTGTCATTTTTTCACGGAAATAAGCCGCGTTTTGCCACAGTTTTTCCCGTAAGGCATCTCCCTGACTCAGCATATCCAGCACTTTTATCGAGGCAGTAACAATAGAAGGAGCCAGCGAGTTAGAAAACAGGTAAGGCCGGGAACGCTGACGCAGCCACTCGATAATCTCTTTTTTACCTGAAGTATAGCCACCAGATGCACCACCCAGTGCTTTGCCCAGCGTACCGGTAATAATATCGACCCTGTCCATCACATCACAATATTCGTGAGTGCCGCGGCCATGTTTACCGACAAAACCTACCGCATGGCTGTCATCTACCATCACCAGCGCATTATATTTATCCGCCAGGTCACAAACGGCTTTCAGGTCGGCAATAACGCCATCCATTGAAAAAACACCATCCGTTGCAATCAGTTTAAAACGTACGCCATCAGCATCTGCCTGTTTCAGGCAAGCCTCCAGTTCAGCCATATTGTTATTGGCATAACGATAACGTTTTGCCTTACACAGCCTTACGCCATCAATAATAGAAGCATGATTCAGAGCATCCGAAATAATGGCATCTTCAGCTCCCAGCAACGTTTCAAATAAACCGCCGTTAGCATCAAAACATGATGAGTACAGAATGGTATCTTCCGTTCCCAGAAAATCGCTAATACGCTGCTCCAGCGTTTTATGAATATCCTGGGTTCCGCAAATGAAGCGCACAGAGGCCACACCAAAACCATGGCTGGTTAAACCATGCTGGGCTGCAGCAATCAGGTCGGGATGGTTTGCCAGTCCAAGATAGTTATTGGCGCAGAAGTTAAGTACTTCTTTACCACCAACCTGGATACTGGCCTGCTGTTGAGATGAAATAATACGTTCTGCTTTATATAAACCTTCTGCTTTTACCTCATCAATCTGAGTTTGCAGCTGCTGCAGAAAAGCGCTGTTGCGCATAAAACCTCCTCTTTGGGGGGATCTGTTGTACGTGGATAAATCAGCGGGCTTATTGTAATGGTTATAGCAATCCGCTGCAGCGCTTTTTGCGGCTGCAGAAAGAACGGATAAACCGGGTATGTAAACTAATGGCTACAAAAGCGACTATACAGAAAGCGGCTGTGGCCGGCCCAGAGCTTCATAGTGTTGCCGGAGTTGTTCCAGCTTGGGTTGATATTGTTCAGTAGCAAAGGCTTTAAACAGCAGCAGCACCTTTAAAACACCGCGATAAACTGCTGCCTGATCAATGGTTTGATCTGCATGCTGGCTTTTAACATAACTGACCCAGAACGTCACCAGCATTTTAATGGTATGCGCCATATCATGCATTTCTTCATCAGCCATATTCAGCACTCCGGCTGTTTTAAGCACTTTCAGAATATCAGTGACTTTCTGTAATACGCTGGCCTGCACTTTAAGATAATCTTGCTGCAACAACGGGTCACGCAGCAAAATATCCGGCAGACTGGCGTAAAAGAACTGAAAACGCCACATCAGCTCAAATACCGAATCCAGATATCCGGTTAGCAGTTTCAGTGGTTCAGTCAGACCAGCCGGAGGCACAAAACGGGTTTCCAGCAAACGGGCATAATCCTTAAAAATATGCCTGACAATATCTTCTTTGTTCCTGAAATGGTAATAAAGGTTGCCGGGGCTGATACCAAGATGAGCCGCAATATGATTGGTTGTGACCTGCCGCTCCCCTATCTGATTAAACAACTCGATACTGGCTTGCAGGATCTTGTCTTTAGTGCGTAACTTCTTTTCCATCTTGTCCGACAGACTTATTTTTTTAGTGATTATTTTGCTATAGTAACGCCAAACTGTCATAAAACACCAGTAGTTGACAGGACAACAAATTCCTATTTAAGGGACAAAGCACACCAGTATGAAAATTAAAGCAATTTATCCGGGAACCTTTGATCCCCTGACGAATGGTCACTCAGACCTGGTCCTGCGAGCCGCCAGGCTATTCGATACGGTTATCATCGGCGTTGCAGCTAACCCCAGTAAACAGCCTTTATTTACTCTGGATGAAAGAGTTGCTCTGGCGCAGGAAGCCTTTGCTAACACACCTAACGTGGCTGTCATTGGTTTTTCCGGATTACTGGCACAATTTGCTCAGGCTCAGGGGGCACAAGTCTTACTTCGCGGTGTAAGAGCTGTCGCCGATTTTGAATATGAGTTTCAGCTGGCCAGCATGAATCGCCAGCTAAACCCGGAGCTGGATAGCATTTTTATGACGCCTTCAGAAAAAAATACCTTCATCTCTTCAACACTGGTCAAAGAAGTCTGCCGCCATGGCGGAGATGTTAGCAGCTTTGTATCCGCCCATGTAGAACAGGCTCTGCGTAAGAAATTCACTGTATGAAACCAGCTTTAAAACTCTTCACAGTACAAAAATGTGCTATTGCAGCCCTGCTTACAGCATCATTACCTGCAGTTGCAGCTCCATGGCTGGATACCTCAGATAACTATCTGCGTCAGTCACTGCAAACCCTATCTCAGGCAGGTATTATTACCGGCCCGGTTAATACCTATCCTTTAATGTGGCGAAACATCGTCAGCGATCTGGCTAAAGTGGAAGATGCGGCAACACCAGAGCTGCAATTTGCGCTTGCCCATGTCCGTTCAGCTATTGCCGCTAATAACCGTAACTACAGTGCAGGTATTAAGCTAAAAGGCAGTTCTGATCCCTCTTTGTATCAAAGCTTTGGCGAAACTTATTTTGAGCGTGGTGGTTTATCTGTATTTAAAGAGTATCTGGGAGAGAACTGGGCAGCTAAAACCCAAATCAACTACCGTAACTTTGACGGAGACAGCCGCGAGCAGGAAATCACCTACGATGGCAGCTATGCTGCATTACTGGTGGGTAACTGGGTATTGGCAGCAGATCAGATTCCGCTATGGTGGGGCCCTGGCCAGCAAACATCATTATTATTAAGCAATAATGCACGTCCTTTGCCTTCCGTTCGTTTAAGCCGCCATAGCTGGCAGGCACCGGAAAGTGCCCTGTTACAGTGGCTTGGCCCCTGGAGTTTCAGTACCTTTCTGGGGCAGGGAGAACACGCCACCACGATTGCCCGCATCCGTCACTGGGGAGCTCGTTTCAGTATCCGGCCACTCCCCTCCCTTGAACTTGGTTTCTCCCGTATTAGTCAGTGGGGAGGCCAAGGTATGGATAACAGTTTTTCTGCCTGGACAGATATGCTGTTACTGAATGATGATGCAAAAACAAATGCGGATAATCTGGCCTCACTCGATATTACTTATCACTTTAATCTGCTTGGCCGCCCGTTCAGTTTTTACACCGAAATAGCCGACGATGATGGCCATAGCGGATTATCTGAACCGATGTATCTTGCCGGTTTAAGAACCTTCTTTGGTAATCAGGATGGTATTCACACCATTAGTCTTGAATGGTCGGATACGTATATACGCTGTGAAGACCAGCTACATCCCGGAGATTGTGCTTACTCCGGCAGTGGTCTGTATGATCAGGGCTATCGTCGCTACGGCAGGGTAATCGGCAGCGGATACGGGTTCCCTTGCCGGGGACGGAGTCGATGGTGAAATCAGCGTCGATCAATTTTGCCCGATGGGCCATGACGCGCAG
>CAZXTH010000161.1:0-1883 GCA_964643585.1 uncultured Pseudoalteromonadaceae bacterium | reverse complement strand
CCTATGAAGGTTACAGCTGGGCAGTCAGTCTGCTGCATGGCAGTTATTATCGCCCGGCACAGCAGGTTGACAGCTGGCAACTACGGCTGGAATACCGTCAGCCACTCTTTAACGGCTTGCTGAGTATTGAAGGGCGGGTGTTTGATAAGTCTCCGCAGCCGGAAATGCAGATTAAACGTGGCAGCCTGGCCGCAACCTGGGAATACCGTTTCTAATTCTTTAGTGCGGATATAAAGGTATCCAGATAAAAACAGGCAGCGATTGCCTGATAGTGCCTCAGCTAAGTAATAGCTGGCAAGGTTGCAGCGGGAAAGGCATCGTTCACACAGGCTCGCCGTCAATATCCCTGTAGGCCCATGTCCAGCTTCCTTGCTGGACATGGCCTGTTCAGAAAGATACCTTTCCTCACTTTTGCAAATTCCAAACACATAAAAAATAATACTGTTTACCTTATGTAAACAGTATTACATGCGCTCACTTACTACTTCCAGCGGCGTAATTTATGTCCCTTCAAGGCATAAAACAAAATAAAAGCATAACACGGCAACATCACGCTATAAGCGCCTTGCATTCCAACGCCACTACCACTTAATAATCCCCAGAAAAGTGGACCAAATGCACCACCAGCAATCCCCATAATAAGTAACGCGGACCCCATACTGGTTAATGCCCCCAGTCCTGATAGTGCCAAAGGCCAGACTGCAGGCCAGACAATAGCATTAGCCAATCCCAGTACAGCTATCAGCAATAAAGTATCAGGTAAAGCGGTACCACCAAAAGGAACCAGCAGCGCATTGGCAATGACATAGGAGTCACCACTGCCGGTAGCAATAGCCACTGTAAGCAATAATCCAAGTACAGCAGATACAGCCAGCGCGGTTTGTTGTGATAAAACCCGAGGGATCAGCAAAATACCCAGCACATAGCCCACAACCATACACACCATCGTGTAAGACGTCATTATGCTGTAGCGTTCAACACCCAGTGACAGTGCATAAAGGCCTATCGTATCTGCCGCAATAACTTCCACCGCGACATAAACAAATAACGCCAGCACCCCCAACACAAGATGCGGATGAGCCAGAGCCGCTTTCAGCTGGCTCTTGTCTGGTTGGCTATCGTGTTGCAGCAATTCCGGCAATGGCGCATAACGCACAGCCAGTGCCAGCACACCCAGAAATACTGCTAGCCCCAGATAAGGCAACACCAGACTGGAAGCCATAGCATCAATTTGTTCCGCAGTCAGTACTGCATCTGCTGGCTGGGAAAACCCGCTGAGAATAAGAGCAGTAAACACTAAAGGTGCAATCACTCCGGCTGTTTTATTCAGAATCCCCATAATACTGACACGTACTGCGGCAGTTTCTTCAGGGCCCAGCCTTACTACATAAGGATTTACTGCTGTCTGTAACAGCGTTTGGCCAGTACCGATTACCAACTGTGCCAGCAAAAACAAGGCAAACATCTGAGTTTTAGCTGCCGGGATATACAACAGCCCTGCAAACATCATCACACCCATACCCAATGCCATACCGTTTTTGTAACCGACACGGCGGATAATCCAGGCCGACGGAATCGCGGTAAAAGTCACGGCGATATAAAACGAAAACAGAATCAGCGAAGCCTGAAAAGGTGTTAGTTGCAGCATCTGTTTCAGATACGGCATCAGCGAACCATTCAGCCAGGTTGCAAACCCCAGAATAAAAAACAATGCAGCGACAATGATCATTGGGACCACACTGCTTCGCTGCGATACTTCTCCCGTTGCTGTACTACTCATAGCGGTTCCTCTTTTTATAGTTTTTCATTTATTTTATATAAGCTGCCCGGCACACCATGTAGCACAAACCAGATACTGCGCATCCAGCAACACCATATCCGCC
>CAZXTH010000160.1:5515-7415 GCA_964643585.1 uncultured Pseudoalteromonadaceae bacterium | reverse complement strand
GTGGTTTAACACTTATCCTGCCATGGTATTTATGGGTGATGTCGGCTCTCTTGCACTGGGTGCTGTATTGGGGGTTATTGCCATTCTTGTGCGACAGGAAGTCATCCTGTTCATTATGGGCGGCGTATTTGTAATGGAAACACTGTCGGTCATTCTGCAAGTTGGTTCTTACAAGTTGCGTGGCCAGCGGATATTCAGAATGGCGCCTATTCACCACCACTATGAATTAAAAGGCTGGCCGGAGCCCCGGGTTATTGTCCGGTTCTGGATTTTGTCGATCATCTTTGTGTTGATCGGTCTGGCAACGTTGAAACTGAGATAACAGATGAGCAAACCACTAACAGAACAACGCATTGCTGTCGTCGGGCTGGGCCTTTCAGGTCTGGCTTCGGTGCGTTTTTTGTTTGCTCATGGCATCCGGCCGGTATTAATGGATACACGGGCTCAGCCTGCAGGTTTAGATCAGATTAACCCGGATAAAGCAGATGGTATTTATCTGGGAGAGCTGGATGCAAACCGGCTTGCCAGGATGGATATGGTTATTCTCAGCCCCGGTTTATCGCCTCAGCATCCGGCATTACGTTTTGCTGCGGCACAGGGCGTAGAGATTATCGGTGACGTTGAATTGTTTGCCCGTTTTAACCGGCGCAAAGTGGTTGCTATTACGGGGTCTAACGGCAAATCAACCGTTACCACACTAGTTGCAGATATGCTGGTTCGTAGCGGTGTTAAAGCGATTGCAGCCGGAAATATCGGCCTGCCGGTACTGGATGCTATTCAGGATAACGAAACTGACGTCTTCGTGCTCGAATTGTCCAGTTTTCAGCTGGATACTACGTCCAGTCTGCGTAGTGTTGCCAGTACTATCCTGAATGTCAGTGCTGATCACCTGGACCGTTATGCTGATATGGCTGCTTACGCCAGCTCTAAACAACGGGTTTATCAGCAAACTGAACTGGCAGTATATAACCATGATGATGCTGCCACCCGGCCAACTGCTCATCAGCAACATGCTGTCGCAGTAAGCCTGGGTAGTAATGAAAACGGGCTGGTGATGCATCAGCAACAGCTGTGGCTGCAGGTGCATGGCAAACCATTGCTGCCTGTCAGCCAGATGAAACTGTTTGGCGCCCATAATCAATTTAATGCCATCGTTTCTGTACTGCTGGCTCAGGCTGCTGGCGCTAACGAACAAGGCATTCTGGAAAGTCTGAGAACGTTCACAGGCTTACCACATCGTTGCACTCTGGTTGCAGAAGGTAAAGGCATCCGCTGGGTCAATGACTCCAAAGCAACGAATATTGGCGCCACTCTTGCTGCTATTGCCGGTTTACGGCCGGGCATTTCCGGGCGTTTGATTCTGATTGCCGGGGGCGATGGCAAAGGCGCGGATATGGCTGAGCTGCAACCTGTGCTACAGCGCGATGTACAGCAGCTTATTACACTGGGTAAAGATGGTCCTGCGATTGCCACATTACTGCCGGGTAGTATTCAGGTTACATCGTTGGCTGATGCAGTAAAAGCGGCAGCTGCGATTGCACAAGATGGCGATATGGTGTTGTTATCGCCAGCCTGTGCCAGTCTGGATATGTTCAAAAGCTATGCTGATCGCGGTGAGCAGTTTGCACAGCTGGCTCAGCAGGAGGTGCTATGAAGCAACTGGCACTGACAAACTGGTCTAATCCGCTGGAGCTGCTGCGTAACTGGTGGCAGGCAGAAGAAAATGCAAGCTACGACAAGTTGTTTGTCTGTCTGCTGCTGCTACTGTTGTCGGTTGGCATTGTTATGGTGACCAGTGCTTCAGTACCTGTTGCTGCCAGGCTGTTTAATAACGAGCTGCATTTTACTATCCGGCATCTGGTGTATCTGGGTATGGGATTGACTGCTGCGGTTGTGGTGC
>CAZXTH010000160.1:0-5505 GCA_964643585.1 uncultured Pseudoalteromonadaceae bacterium | reverse complement strand
TGTTGTTTCTGGCGTTAGCACTGCTGGTCGCTGTGCTGATCTTTGGTCGTAATATTAACGGCAGTACCCGCTGGCTGGCGCTGGGGCCAATCAATGTTCAGAGTGCAGAGCCGGCAAAACTGTTTTTCTTTGTTTACCTGGCCAGTTATCTGGTTCGCCGGCATGAAGAAGTACGCGAAAACCTGAAAGGTTTCCTGAAAACGTTGCTGATGCTGTTTGCTTTTGCGGTGTTACTGCTGATGCAGCCAGATCTGGGTACCGTTATCGTAATGTTTGCCACTGCGGTGGTTTTGCTGTTTCTGGCCGGTGCCAGATTATGGCAGTTCTTTGCCTTGATGTTTACCGGTTTGCTGGCTATCGGGGTGTTAATTGTATACAGCGAATATCGCTGGCGCCGGGTGACGGCATTTCTGGATCCGTGGGCCGATCCTTTTGGTAGTGGTTATCAGCTGACACAATCACTAATGGCATTTGGTCGTGGCAGCTGGTTTGGTCAGGGGTTAGGGAACAGTATTCAGAAGCTTGAATATCTGCCTGAGGCCCATACCGATTTTATCGGTGCGGTCATTGCAGAAGAAACAGGCTTTATTGGCATCAGTGTCGTGCTGGTTCTGTTATTTATGCTCGTATTCCGCGCGTTATGGATAGGACACCGGGCATTGAGCAAAGGTATGAGCTTTCATGGCTTTCTGGCTTACGCACTGGCAACCTGGCTGGGGTTCCAGACCACGATCAATATGGGTGGCGCTACCGGATCTCTGCCAACCAAAGGCATGACTCTGCCTTATATCAGTTATGGCGGCAGCAGCCTGATTATTATGCTGGTTGCGGCAGCGATTTTGTTACGGATTGATTTTGAAGTACGGCTCAAAGGCCGGCAGGCAATCAGCGGAGGTAAAACATGAACCGACGCAGAGTGCTGGTGATGGCCGGAGGCACGGGCGGGCATATTTTCCCGGCTCAGGCTGTGGCAACTGAACTTGAACAACAAGGCTGGGAAATTCACTGGTTGGGCACACCTGACAGAATGGAAGCCCAACTGGTACCACGATTTGGCTGGCCTTTTCATGCGATTGAAGTGCGGGGACTGAGAGGGAAAACGCTTTTATCGGTGATTTCTGCGCCCTGGATGCTGCTGAAATCATTGCTGCAAGCCCGGCAGGTTATCCGTCGGGTGCAGCCGGAACTGGTGCTGGGCTTTGGCGGTTATGCCAGCGGGCCAGGTGGGGTTGCAGCAAAATTGTCAGGTATACCGCTGGTGATTCATGAACAGAATGCAGTGGCAGGCAGTACAAATCGTTTATTGGCGAAGCTGGCAAATGTGGTTCTGGTGGCATTTCCGGCAGCATTTAAAGGATTGAAAAAACGCCGTTTAACCGGCAATCCGGTTCGTACTGCGGTGATCGGCAGTGGTGGTTCCAAGCAACCTGATAGCTCGCTGAATGTGTTGGTTATTGGTGGCAGTTTAGGGGCAAAAGCACTGAACGAATATTTACCTGAGCAGTTTGCTGTTGCGACAGAACAGGCTCCTCTGACGGTACGGCATCAGACCGGTAAAGCGATGCAGGAACAGGTACAGGAAACATACCGGCAGTTACAGCAAAAACATCCGGCACTACAGGCTGAAGCCTGCGCATTTATTGATGATATGGCTGCGGCTTACCATTGGGCAGATCTAGTGGTGTGCCGTGCCGGAGCATCGACAGTCAGTGAAGTAGCCTGTGCCGGTGTTGCCGCTGTATTTGTGCCGTTGCCGGGAGCAATTGACGATCATCAGACTGAAAATGCCCGCTGGCTCAGTGAGCAGCAGGCCGCGGTATTACTCCCTCAGCAACAACTGGCTGCAGGTGGTTTACTGCCTTTATTACAACATTGGCTGCAGGACAGTATGCCGCTGCAGCAAATGGCGGCGCGTGCCAGAACCTGCGCCATTGACGATGCGACTTCACAAGTCGCTGCAGTTTGTCTGGAAGTGACAGGAGCTACAGCATGATTACTACGCTGCAACAGAAGAAACTGGCGATGCGCCGGGTAGACAGAATTCATTTTGTCGGCATCGGCGGTGCCGGCATGGGCGGTATTGCCGAAGTTCTGGTTAATGAAGGTTACAAAGTGACAGGTTCAGATATTGCTGCTAATGCGGTAACTGAACGGCTGGTTTCGCTGGGAGCTGAAATTTTTATTGGCCACAAGGCTGAACAGATTGAAGGGGCCAGTGTTGTCGTAGTATCCAGTGCTGTAAAAGCGGAAAACCCTGAGATCCGTGCAGCTCAGGAGCTGCGTATTCCTGTTGTCCGCCGGGCAGAAATGCTGGGTGAACTGATGCGGTTCCGACATGGTATTGCGGTTGCCGGTACACACGGTAAAACCACCACTACCAGTTTACTGTCATCAATTTTTGCTGAGGCCGGAGCTGATCCGACGTTTGTTATTGGCGGGTTACTTAATTCTGCTGGCTCTAATGCCCGGCTGGGTGCCGGACGGTATCTGATAGCTGAAGCGGACGAAAGTGATGCCTCTTTCCTGCATCTGCAGCCAATGGCAACGGTGATTACCAATATTGAAGCGGATCATATGGACACCTACCAAGGTGACTTTGAACGTTTAAAAGCAACTTATCTGGAGTTTTGCCATAACCTGCCATTTTATGGGGTGGCAGTGGTGTGCCTGGATGATGCCGTACTGCGTGAGCTGATTCCGTCTATTGGCCGTACTGCCATTACTTATGGCTTTGCTGAAGATGCAGATTATGTGATTAGCGAATTCCGGCAAAGTGGTACCCGTAGCCAGTTTGTTATTACAGATCCGGACGGGAATCAACGGGAAGTGATACTGAACCTGCCTGGCCGCCATAATGCGCTTAACGCGACAGCAGCCTTTGCACTGGCGCGTGATGAAGGCATCAGTGAACAAAGTATTTTAGCGGCATTATCAGGTTTTGCCGGTATCGGACGTCGTTTTCAGCAATATGGTGAATTTGATACCGGTAATGGTCGGGTATTACTGCTGGATGATTACGGTCATCACCCTACAGAAGTTGCAGCAACGATTGCTGCTGTACGGAATGCCTGGCCGGAACGCCGGCTGGTAATGGCTTATC
Organism: uncultured Pseudoalteromonadaceae bacterium; assembly: GCA_964643585.1. Taxonomy (GTDB): domain Bacteria; phylum Pseudomonadota; class Gammaproteobacteria; order Enterobacterales; family Alteromonadaceae; genus Alishewanella. Next base: position 2,405 of record CAZXTH010000160.1, on the reverse strand, counting down.
AGCCACACCGTTATACCCGTACCCGGGATTTATACGAAGATTTTACTAAGGTGTTGTCATCAGTAGATAAGCTGCTGTTACTGGAAGTGTACTCAGCCGGTGAGGCGCCGATAGCAGGTGCTGATAGCCGGAATCTGTGCCGCTCTATCCGTGCAAGAGGACAGATAGAACCAGTGTATGTTGCTGAACCGGCAGATTTGGCTGGTTCGCTGGCTGGTGTGCTGCAGGATGGCGATATAGTGCTGACGCAAGGGGCTGGCAATATCGGCAGTCTGGTTAAGCAACTGGCAGCGATGGAACTGAATATTGCACAACTGAAAGCGGCTAAAGGAGTAAAAGCATGAGTGTAGCAGGCAAAACAGCAGTGATGTTTGGTGGTGTCTCCGCTGAACGTGAAGTGTCGCTGCGCTCAGGTAAAGCTGTACTGACTGCATTGCTTGATGCTGGCGTTGATGCGGTGGCGTTTGATCCAAAATCCCAGTCGCTGGCCGAATTGTCTGCCCTGAATGTCAGCCGGGTTTTTATCGTGTTGCATGGCCGTGGCGGTGAAGATGGCTCTATGCAGGGGGCTTTACAGCTACTTGGCTTACCTTATACCGGCAGTGGTGTGCTGGGGTCTGCACTGGCGATGGATAAAATCCGTTGCAAGTGGTTATTTCAGGCTCAAAACTTACCTACGTCGCCTTTTGCCGTTGTGCATCAGGGACAGAATGCTGATTACCAGACATTACTGGCAGAGCTGGGTGGCAAAGTGATGGTAAAGCCCGCTAATGAAGGGTCAAGTATCGGCATGAGCGCTGCCAGCACAGCTGAAGAATTAGCGGCAGCGATTGAGACTGCTTTGCAGTATGACACCGAAGTATTGGTAGAACGCTGGATTAATGGTCGTGAGTTTACTATTGCCATTTTAAATGGTCGTGTACTGCCGGTTGTTGAAATGCGCACACCACGGGCATTTTATGACTATGAAGCGAAGTACCAGGCAGACACTACAGAATACTTATGCCCGGCGCCCCTGACGGAGCAACAAACAGCGGCAATGCAACAAACAGCTTTGGCGGCATTTAATGCTGTAGGTGCGAAAGGCTGGGGGCGAGTCGATCTGATGCTGGATCAGCAGGGGCAACATTATTTACTTGAAGTAAATACGGTTCCTGGCATGACTGAGAAATCATTAGTGCCAATGGCCGCTAAAGCCTCTGGTTTGAGTTTTCAGCAACTGGTGCTGGAAATTCTGCAGCAGGCGGAATAAGGAACATAACCATGCAATGGCGCGGGTGGCAGACAGACAAATCTCCGGCTTTCTATGGCGGCGTGCTGTTTTTTGTACTGGCTGTATCGTTGCTGGTTTGGGGTGGTTTTAAGACGGCTGACTGGGTACAGGATCAACAAAATTCGCCGATCCGGCAGGTAAGGCTATATGGCAATTTTCAGCATATTAAAGCCGGGGAGTTGCATCAGCGTCTGCAGCAGCAATATGTCGGAAATTTTTTCCGGGTAGATGTGGATCAGGTGCAGCAGTTTTTGCAGCAGCAGCCGTGGGTATATCAGGTGGCTGTACGTAAACAGTGGCCTGATACATTAGTGGTTGTAGTGACAGAGCAAAAACCTGCAGCTATCTGGAATGAGCAGCATCTGCTCAATACGCGTGGAGAGTTGTTTACTGCGCCACTGGAACAATTGATTCCTCAGTTACCAAAACTGCAGGGGCCGGAAGGCAGTGAGCAGGATGCACTGGATATGTTCCGCAATATGCAGAAATTGCTGACGCTGAGCCAGTTCCGGATTAGTCGGGTATTACTGACTGAGCGGTTTTCATGGCAGTTACAGCTGGAAAACGGTGTGGCTCTGAAGTTGGGACGTGAAGATACATTAAAACGGGTACAGCGTTTCATAGAGCTGTATCCGACGATTACAGGTTATAAAACAGAAGCGGTAGCAGAAGTGGATCTGCGTTACGACACTGGTATTGCCGTACGTTACACCACTGCAGAAGAGAAGAGAAAAGCATGACGAAGTCACTGGAACGCGATCTGATAGTCGGTCTGGATATTGGCACAGCACAGATAAAAGCCGTGGTCGGAGAGATTACGCCTGATGATCGTCTGAGTATTGTTGGTGTCGGTACCCATGTTTCCCGTGGTATGGACAAAGGCGGTGTCAATGATCTGAACCTGGTGGTTCAGGCTGTACAGCGTGCTATCGATGAAGCTGAGCTAATGGCCGATTGCCGGGTGTCTTCTGTTTATCTGGGTATTACCGGTAAACATATCCGCTGCCAGAACGAAAGCGGGATGGTACCGATTAATGATACGGAAGTGACGGCTGAAGATGTAGCAAATGTGATTCATGCCGCCAAATCTGTGCCGATCTCTGCAGAGCGGCGAATGCTGCACGTTTTGCCA
>CAZXTH010000159.1:0-7431 GCA_964643585.1 uncultured Pseudoalteromonadaceae bacterium | reverse complement strand
TCCTTGTCCTTTGTCTTTTTATCTGACACCCCGTGGCTATACCGCGGGGTTTTTTTATGGCCGGCCATCCATGGCGACCACCTTGCTGGCCATTGTTGTGCGGCGTTAAAAATTTCTCCCGGAAATTTTTTATGTGGTACGCAAAGCATCGGCCTGGCTAGCTTGTCACCTCTGCTTTAGCGGCGGTATACTCCGTCAGGCAGCCGTAGTCAGTGCTGCGGGCTCAAATTATTTCCCTTCTTCTATCCATAATGGATTTATTTACAGGATTGTTCTATGGCAACTTCTCATTCCTGGTCATTTTCACGTATTGGTGGTTTTGATCAGGTTCTGCTGAATGATGCAGATGATCTGCTGTCACTTGACCAGCTGGATCCAAAACTCTGGGCAGCTCTGGCGTGTCCGACGACTGGTCTGCACTTCGATGAAAAAACCCTGAAACTGATTGATAAAGATGGTGATGGCCGGGTGCGGGTGCCGGAAGTTCTGGAGGCTGTCCGCTGGAGTGGTAGGGTACTTCGCCATCCTGAGCTTATTCTGCAGCCGGATGACTTTCTGCCATTAAGTGAACTGAATACAGATACTGAAGAAGGCGCAGCATTATATAGTGCGGCTTTGCGGTTGCTTGAGCTGCTGGATAAACCCGACGCCGATACAATCACACTGGCTGATGTTACCGGGCAGCAAGAAGCACTGGCAGGTGCCCGCTTTAACGGTGATGGAGTCATTACGCCGGATACTGCAGATGACGAAACACTGCGAACTTTGCTTGAAACTATTCTGGCCAGTGTAGATAGCGTTGCGGATGCTTCGGGCAGTAGTGGCGTAAATGAGGCTGGCATTACCGCTTTTTATGAGGCAGTACAGGCAAGAGTTGACTGGCTGTCCAGTGCCGAACCTGCCTGGATACCAGAAGGTGTAGATGGCACGGCTGCTGCCAGTTCACTAGCCGCTGTCCGGGCGAAAATAGATGATTATTTCAGCCGCTGCCGAGCTGCACAGTTTGATCTGCAGGCTGCCGGGCAGCTTAACCGATCTGCAGATGATTGGGCTGCATTAACCAGTAATACGCTATCAGCAGATTGTGCAGAAATTGCGGATTTCCCACTGGCACTTATTTGCCCTGAAGCAGAGTTATCCCTAACAGCCGGGCTTAATCCTGCATGGGAAGAACGTATCAGTACGTTGTATCAGGCAGTGATTAAACCGGTATGTGGAGAATTAACCACGCTGACGTATCCGGTATGGCAGGAACTAAAAGCCCGGTTTGATGATTACCAGAACTGGCTTGCTGCAGAAGCAGGGCAGGCTGTTACAGCTCTGGATATTGCGCAACTGAACAGTGTGCTGGCAGATGGCAGCCGTGAAAAACTGACCGCCCTGATTGCTGAGGATCTGGCGGTTAAGCCTCAGGTTGAAGCTTTGCTACAGGTTGAAACATTGCTGCGTTATCGCCGGTACCTGAAAACGTTACTGAATAACTTTGTGAACCTGACTGACTTTTATTCTCCTGATCAACGCGCTGTATTTGAAGCCGGAACCCTGTATCTGGATGGCCGGGCCTGTGAGCTGTGTATAGAGGTTTACGACCCGGCTAAACATGCCGCACTTGCCGGGCTGAGTAAATGTTTTCTGGCATATTGCGACTGTACCCGTAAAGATGGTGCCAGGAAAACGATTGTTGCCGCGTTTACCGGCGGTTCACAGGATTATCTGCTGGTAGGACGTAATGGTGTATTTTACGACCGTGACGGTAAAGATTGGGATGCCACAATCACTAAACTGGTTGAAAACCCAATTAGTATTGCTCAGGCATTTTTCTCGCCCTATAAACGATTGGTTCGTTTTCTGGAAGAGCAGGCTGCAAAAAGTGCTGCGGCTGCAGAGGCATCCAGCCAGACATCATTGGAAAGTAAAACCAGTGAAACGCTGGCTAGCCGTGATGTTGAAACGGTAAAAGCTGCACCGAAACCAAAGTTTGATCTGAGCATTATTGCCGCGATGGGTGTTGCTGTAGGTGGTATTGCTACCGCGATGGGTATGCTGCTGCAGGCATTCTTCGGTTTAGGCTGGCTGATGCCGGTTGGTATGTTGGGACTGATGTTGCTGATCAGTGGCCCATCGATGTTTATTGCCTGGTTGAAATTACGTCAGCGTAATCTGGGACCTATTCTGGATGCTTCCGGCTGGGCAGTGAATGGCAGAGTCAGAATTAACGTTCCTTTTGGTAGTAAACTGACACAGGTAGCCAAATTGCCAACGGGTTCACGCCGTAGTTTGCAGGATCCTTATCAGACCCCGAGTATCTGGCCAAAAGTTGTTGCTGTAGTTGTTGTTGTAGCTTTGCTGGCTGGCGGCTTCTGGTTATGGAAGCATGGTGCATTCAGTTCTGCTGAAACAAAGGCTGCGGAGCCTGTTGTGATTGAAGAGACAACAGAGCAGCAATAAATGGGTCGGCTGCTCTGTTGAAGGAAAAACGGATTGCTTATAGCAATCCGTTTTTATTTAGAATGAGTAGTTAAAACTCAGAGTGACATTACGCGGTGTGCCATAACGGTATTGGGTATAAGAATCACCCCAGGCTGTCATGTAGTTGTAGTATTTTTTATCGAACAGATTGGCAACATTTAATTGCAGATTCATGTTGTCAGCAAGGTCGTAGCGAGCCATCAGGTTAACTAAAGAGTAAGACTGCTGGCTTAAGCGTATACCACCACCTTCAGCAAATGTTTCGCTTTGCCAGTTCACACCGCCACCGATGGTCAGTTCAGGCAGCAAATCAATAAACTGATAGGTTGTGAACAGTTTAAACTGTTTCCGTGGGCTATCTGTATTCACTTTATTACCGTAAGCATCTTCAGCTTTAAACTGTGAATAACCTGCACTGATATTCCAGCCATCCAGTGGTTTACCAACAACTTCCAGTTCAAAACCTTCACTTTCTGTACCATCGGCACCATAGTAAGCGGTTTGTTGCTCTGCGTTCGGTATGAAATCAGGGTCTATGACTGCCAGGTTGTCCTGATTGATTTTGAACAGAGATACGGTGGTATGCAGACGATCATCCAGAAAGCTGCTTTTCAGGCCGATTTCAACACTTTTTCCTTCCACAGGATCGAGTAAACGATTGTTGGCATCTCTTCTGTCCTGCGCTTTAAAGATTTCCGTGTAACTGGCGTATAAGCGGTGATTTTCGGTCAGGTCATACAATGCACCGACATAAGGTGTAAAAACACCGTTATTACCGAAATCTTCAGCTGCGCCATACCAGATACCTTCACGATCCCAGCTGGAAACACGGCCGCCGACAATAAACTTCAGCTCATCCGTAACTGACAAACGGGTTGCAGCATAAAAACCTTTCTGCTTAATGGTGACATCTTCTGCTCTTACAGGAGTGCTTACCCATTCAGGCTCTGCCAGATTACCCCATTCATAAAAGTTACCAACATCTACCCGGTCATAACCGCCACTCATATCGCCACCAATAGGCAGATAAGAGTCTGTTTCTATATCTTGCTTACTGGCAATTGCACCTAATACAAATTCATGCTGCTGATTAAACAGCTGGTAATCACCTTTCAGCTGGATATCAAAGCTATCTTGTGTGGTTTCACCATAGGCGCGGTAACGTTGTGCACTCAGACCTTCGCCTGTTGCTTTATCCAAAGCACCGTATACATATAACAGCTTGGAATCTTTTTCATATTCCATGCGGTTATAGTTAGTTACCAACTGCCAGCCATTGCTAAAGGTATGGTTCAGATTTACAAAGTAATTGGTATTGGTGGTTTTCCAGCGGGTCCAGTCTGCACCGGTAGTGGTTGAAACATCCCAGTCTGCCAGAGTGCCATCAGTAAATACTGCTGGCAGAGCACCCCAGGTTGCAGCTTTGGGATCTCGGTTCTGATAGTTACCGCCAACACGAAGCAGGGTGGATGAAGATAAGTCAGCTTCCAGTACACCGTATAAAACGGTTTTACGATCTTCGTAAAAATCCCAGTAAGAATCACTGTTCAGGTATTTAGCTACTACCCGGCCACGTAGGCTGCCGCTTCTGTTAAGGCCGGTAGATACATCGGCAGTCACTTGTTTTTTGTTCCAGGTACCTGCCGCGATATCAATGTAACCGGCCAGTTCAGTGCTGTTGGCATGTTTTCTTACAAGGTTAATAGACGCTGAAGGGTCACCAGCACCTGTTAATAATCCGGTAGCACCGCGCACAAATTCTACCCGTTCATAAATTGAAACATCTGCTACAGTTTCGCCGGAATCACCTGCTAAGCTCCATGCCAGAGGTACGCCATCAACCTGATAGTTGCTAACCTCAAAACCTCGGGCTTTAAATGAGCTGCGTACGTTATCCAGCTCAGTAGCTGATACGCCAACGGCATTATTGACAGTTTCCAGGACGGTGTTAATAGCCTGATCGCGGATCCGTTGTTCAGTGATTACGGTTACTGACTGAGGTGTTTCCCGTAGCGTCAGCCCAAGACCTGTTGCGGTATCGATCACTTCCTCTACAGTGTAAGAGCCTCTTATTTCAAGCTTTTCGATTTCTTTGGTGTTTTGCTCTTCAGCAAATACCGCAGAAGATGTGGCAGCCATTGCCAGTGATACCGCCACAGTAACGGGCAGTAACCGGAATTTTTGAGTATTGGACATGTGGATGGACCTTTGACTGTTGACTATGACAGGAATTTACATTTTATTTTAAATGATAATAATTATCAACAATGTTTGTGTTAATGCTTGTGCTTGCTGTTAAGATTGGAGCAGAGGCAAAGAGCCAGCTTTGGGAAGTAATATCAGGGGGAAAGATAACCTGGAAGCTGACAGCCTCCAGGCTTGTGAGAGTGGGAGAGTTAACGATTCTCCAGGCGGTTATAATCCAGCCAGCTGCCATCAATCGGGTGTTGCTGCATAAAAAGCTGATTGAGCTGATCACTGAATGCCCAGAAATCCGGAGCGGTACGCCTTACTCCGAACTCCTGCAATAAGCGGCTATAGTCATTTTCATTTGTTAGTTGCTGTACCTGAGTAACCAACTTTGCCAGTTCAGACTCTTTTAGCCGCCAGAATGCATCCGGGTAGCTGCCCAGTAAACCGCTGACAATGGTTGTATCGTCTGCCGCAGGGTTACGGTTACTTTCTTCTGAAAACAGGCTGCTGACATTAAAGTGAGCACTATTTCTTATAAGGGTAAATAGCTCAGGCTCACCACCCGCCTGAGGTTCAACTGCAATCATGGTTAACTCTGGCAGCAGTGATGCGTTGCTGCCTTTTAGTTTTCCTAACTCTGCCAGTAACGCAGTACTGTTAGCTGCCAGTTTATTATTGCTTAACTGATAACGCTCAGGCTGTACCTGTTGAAGTTGTTCAGCAAAAAGCTGGTACAGCTCAGTTTTAGGATCATCTGTTTTAAAGGTAATGCCACTAGGCTGATGAAACGGGTTGATGTCGCCTTCTATAAACTGAGTCAGCTGAGGCCCCGATTTCTGATACCAGCTGTTAAACTCGCTGCGTCTGACTTCTGCAGGTAAGAAGGCCAGAAAATTCGATTCTCCTTCCATCCGCAGAAAATCCATATACAGACGGGTCATAAGCTGATGCCCATAATTACCGTAAACGTCAAAACCTGCTACCAGCAGATAGTGAATGCGTTCCAGCAGGGCATAATCAATTACCCATGCTGTTTTGGGCGGTTCACCAATCAAACCTTTTACCACCGTTGCATTATCAAAATGGCGGAAAACAGTCAGGCTGGCATTCTGGTTGGTTCCTTCTCCATCCCATAATCCTTCCGGTGTCAGATAAGCGCCGTCTTTCAGAGCCTTATTCATAAAGTCGCTACGTGCCCGCAGGTAATTACCCTGGCGTGAAGCAAAAGCAACCCAGTTCAGCGCCAGCGCTGTACTTTCTTTTTCGGCAGGCATCCGTAAATTCTCTTGTTGTGACAAGTAAAACGCTTCAACTTCAGTGGCATCTGCCAGTTCTGGTTTGACAAAATAAACCCAGAACCGGTCGTTGATAACATTTAGTGCTACCTGCCCACGGCATACCGGACCTTTGATATAACCCATGATGGTATTCTCAGCCCGTTCAAGCATAAAGCGGTAGCGGGCATTTACCGGTAACTCTTTGAAAGCCGTTAAAGGGTTAGCTGCAACTGCCGGGGCGTAACCGGGTAATTCTGTCACCTGATAGTCTGCATCTTTAAACCACAGTTGCCATTTACGCATTAAATCATCGTTAATATCGTATGGTTGGTGTGTTTTATTAACGATGGTGTCAGTAACTGGCTGCAACCGGTAATAAACCCGGTTAACACCCGGGTCATCAAATGGACGGCGGCCCGCGATAATTTTTATTTCTTCTCCTGGTGGTGTTGCAGAGCGCACCATATTATAAAACTGCGGTTGCTCATCAGGCTGATGCAAAGCGCTGAAGTAAAGATGAGAAGTAAACAGATGTTCGTAGATATAACGGGCGCTCAGCTGTGTTTTAAGATCGCTTTCGTTAAGCCAATGCTCCAGTTCATCTCGTGCTGCAAGCTGTTTTTCAGACAGTTCAGGTGCCGGTGGCATATAAGCGCCCTGAGCCAGCCATTTTATCAGTAGCTGATGCTCTTCATCATTCAGACCCGGTAAGCCGTAGGGCATGCCGGCATAAGGCTGGCTTTTGGCGTAACGGTCAAACTCTTCAATAGTAGAGCATTGCTGATTACGGTTAAGGCTAAAATCGAACTCATTGCCAAGAATAGCGTCATCCGGCAATGGATGCTGTTGTTTCATGATCAGCATTCTGGCAATTAAAGAGACTTGCAGATTAGCTGTTGGTGTTTGCTGACGCTCGTTCAATGCAGGAAAAAAGCCCCGCTTACGCCAGGCTTCGGTGTCTTCAGCATCAAGGTAAAGACGGTTAGGCTTTGCAGCAGTTAAACGGGCGGCATCATAGACTTTTTCTTTGTTTGCGCCGCGCTCTATAGCTGACGGGGATGTCATTTTCAACTGGCAGGGGGCGTCATAGCAGGCATGACAAACCACACAACGGGATTCAAGTATGGGCTTTATACGGGTTTGATAATGCTCTGTAAGAGCTTCTTCTGATAAAGGTTGTGCCCGTTCTGTTCTGTTAGTAACTGCAGATTGACCATACTGCTGGTCAAGGTTCATGCTGACCAAGGCTGCACAACCAGTACACGTTATCACAATAGTAAGGAGCAACTTTTTCCATAAAGACATAAAACTTCCCGGACTTAATTTTGAGCAGTGTTTCTATAAATTATACTAGCCTGAATTTACAGGGATTACTAAACTCAATGGCAGCATTATTGAGAAATAAAAAAGCCGCCTGAAGAAGCGGCTTAGTTGAGAGTGTTTGGTTTACTCAATATTCTGGATCTGCTCTCTCATCTGTTCAATCAATACC
>CAZXTH010000158.1:0-7461 GCA_964643585.1 uncultured Pseudoalteromonadaceae bacterium | reverse complement strand
CCAGTATTCAGAAGCAGGAAACGATTACCCCGGTATTAGATGGCCGTTTAATTAACCGGGGGAAACCATGAATCCGGTAATGCCTGACCCTATGACAAACCAGCCTGTGCCAGGTTTGCGCCGTCGTTATCCGCTGACAACATTTTTAACTGCTGCATCGGCGCTGATGCTACTGCTGGTAATGGTTATTGCCAGTCTGGCCTATTATCGCCTTGCCGGTTTTCAGCATATCTTATCGACGATTACCTCTGGTTCCTTGCCTGCGGTGGTTTCATCCGGACGGTTATTTGGTCTGGTGCATGAATTAACCTTTCTGACTGAAGGACTGAGCCATGCCAGTAATCAGGTTGCCCGGCGGATGATGTATCAGGCGATTGAAAACAAGATTGCTGAAATTGAAGAACTGGCAGCGGCTACTCATATCAGTACTTATCAGAGTGCTCAGCTGGATACTGTTATTCAGGAGTTAGTCAGCCTTAATCAACTGATCGATAAACGCCTGCAACTGCAGGAAAGTGTTGCAGGAATGCGGGATGAGCTTTATTTGTTACATGAGAAGGTATTACGCAGTTCTGCCACCTGGTCTGCTGCGGAACACAGTGACAGCTATATTGCGTGGTCGTTGCGTTTTTCTGAAATGGTAGTATTGGCTGATAAAGCACTGGGGAGCAGTAAGCTGCACGAAATAAGGCAAACTACCCGAAAGCTGCACGAATATTTCCGGTTGGATGGGCCATTTCTGGCTGAGTTGCCCGCACCGCTACAGGTTATGGCCACGGACTTCTCCGGGCAACTGCACAGCCTGTTGTTAGCAGAGTCTGGTTTGTTGCCAATGCGGGCAGAACAACTGCGTATTGCCGGGCGTAGTATTGGTCGGGCGAATTTTGTCCGTAATCTGGTGCTGCATTATGCCCGGATTGCTGAGTATGAAGTTGATGAGCTGAGTGTGCAGGTGCTTAATGATACTGTAATTGCAGCAGAACAGGTTAAAAAACAGATCCGTTTGCTGGGAGCGGTTTCTGTAGTGGCAGTTTTGTGTGTGGTAGTGATTATCTGGTTTATTCAACAGCGTATCGCCCGTCGCCTGCATTTGCTGAATAAAAATGTATTGGCAGAGTTGCATGGTGAACGTGTTTCATTGTCTATGCCGGGTAATGATGAAATCTCTGATATCAGCCGGTCTTTCAGCTATTTTGCTAATAAGGTCAGGCAACAAACCCAGGAACTGGAATTACTGTCATTTACTGATGGGTTAACCGGGCTGGCAAACCGGCGGGCATTTGATTACCGGCTGGAGCACGATTTACAGGTTGCGGCACGGCATCAGTGGCCGTTTTCGCTGCTGTTGATCGATGTAGACTTTTTTAAACCTTACAATGATAACTACGGGCATCTGGCCGGAGATCATTGCCTGCAGCAGGTTGCAGAGTTACTGCAAGGATGTATTCGCCGCAATAATGATTTTATTGCCCGTTATGGTGGGGAAGAGTTCGTCTGTATTTTACCTGATGTGGGAACGCAGGGGGCCGGGCAAATAGCTGATAATATGCTGCAAGCGGTCAGGTCTGCGGCAATAAGGCATGAATTCAGTAAAGCCGCAGCCTGTATTACTGTCAGTGTCGGCGTTGTGTCGGTAAGAACAGCCGCTACTGACGATGGTAACCGCTTACTGGCTTTGGCTGATGAAGCACTGTATCAGGCCAAAGCGCAGGGCAGGAACTGTTATAAAATCTGGCAGCCTTTATAGTGTCAGAGCCAGAATTTTTGAGCGGCGCTGGTAATTATAAAGTTGCTTCTTTTGTGCTGGCAGGTCGTCGACTGTCACCAGTTCGAAGCCATGTTCCAGAAACCAGTGAATGCTGCGGGTTGTCAGGGCAAATAATTTGTCATATTTACGCTGCCGGGCCTGCTGAATAATATTCTTCAGCAGCAGGCTGCCTCTGTCTGCATCACGGTAATCCGGGTGTACAGCCAGGCAGGCAAATTCGCCTACGTTTTCTTCCGGGAACGGATACAGCGCAGCACAACCGATAACCAGGCCATCACGCTCAATCAGGGTAAAGTAATCAATTTCCATTTCCAGTTGTTCGCGTGAACGACGAACCAACAGTCCTTGCTGTTCCAGTGGACGGATAAGATCAAGAATCCCCCCGATATCTGAAATGACGGCTTGGCGCAGTTTTTCGGCGGACTCTGTAACAATCTGAGTACCGATACCATCGCGGGAAAACAATTCCTGTAACAGTGAACCATCTTCCTGATGACTGACAAGGTGACAGCGTGGAATGCCCGCACGACATGCAGTAATTGCTGCTCGCAGAAATGCAATGGTGCTTGGACAGGCTTCGGCATCCTGCTCCATACTCAGCAATACCTGCTCTGCATAATTAGGCATCAGTTCTGCGGTGATATGGCCATCTGCACCCATGATGCCGCCCAATTCACTGAAACCGATCATTTTGTCGGCTTTTAGCTTGATTGCGACATGGGTGGCAATATCTTCTGCGGTCAGGTTAAAACTTTCGCCGGTGACGGATGCCGCAATCGGACCCATCAGTACAATACCGTTATTATCAAGCTGGCGGCGAATGCCTGCGGCATCTATCCGTCGGACTTTACCGCTATGGCAGTAATCGACACCTTCATCAACTCCCAGTGGCTGGGCGATAACAAAGTTGCCACTGACAACGTTAATCTGAGCGCCTTGCATTGGTGTATTGCTCAGACTCATTGATAATCTGGCAGTAATATCCAGTTGCAAGGCTCCGGCGACCTGTTTGATCAGGCGGAAGGCATCATCATCGGTAACCCGAATCCGGTTGTGATATTGAGGTTCCAGACCTGCCAGCTGCAGTGCCTGATTAATTTGCGGGCGGGCACCATAAACCAGTACCACTTTAATGCCCAGACTGTTAAGCAGGGCAATATCGTTGATAATACTCCGGAAACCAGACTGGCTGATTGCTTCGCCACCAAGCATCACGACAAAGGTTTTGCCTCGGTGGGCATTAACATAAGGGGCAGACTGACGAAAACCAGCAACAAGTTCTGTAGTGCGCACGGGCTTTGAAATTCCTTCTGAACAGATAACCTACTAATAAAAGCTAAAGATGGCAGTAATATGATAAAATGCCAACATTGCTTGTAATAAAGTTCGCATTTTAGAGTATCGCTGATTTTATATCCACTTTTTAAGCATATTTATGCTTATTCCGCCTTTCGCTGAATGTTCCGGTCTGTTTCTTCCAAAAGAACAATGGCAGATGACAAACGCCAACTGATCTTATATCAAAAACTACTGCACTTCATGCTTTGTGAACATGGGCTGTTGATGGTGAAGGTCTGATAAAACAGGCCGTAATGACTAATGCCGTTCACTTAAGCAGGAATCAGCTTACTTTAAGCTAACCGTTGGAGCCCTGGACGGGCGGAACCGAGCCCCCACGGAAGGGTTTACGGCGTGTTAGTGTAAGTAAGGTGATGGATGCATCACCTTAACTGATCGGCATTAGCCGTAATGGCGGCCTGTTACGGGGAATAAAAATCAAATCGTCTGGGAATTATAGCTGGCAGATAAAATTCCAGCTGTCATCACTGCCGGGAGTTGAGTTCGTCCACCATTTTGCCTGATATACACGCCCCTGATATGACAGGTAATCGCCTCCGGCAGCATGGCTGGGATTTCCTGCCCAGTCTGTTTGTGGCCATTGAGGATACGGGAAAACAGGCGATGTGATACCTCCACAGCTGTCGCCATTGCCAGGTTCGCCATCGTCGCCTCCGCCATTTCCATTGCCAATGCTGACAACAGGCAGCGCCGGGTATTCTTCTGTAAAAGCGTAGCTGATGCCATTAGCAGTTAGTATCCAGTTTGATGGCATAGGCATTGGTAAATGGTAGTTTAGTGTGATGGTTACACTTTCTCCGCTGGCAACCGCCAGGTAACCAGGCAAGTTAAAAGCAACCCGGTGGAAATCCTGTTCCAGACCACCAATATTGTTGCCACTGGTATTGCGGCCACTTTCCGTTACTGTCAGGCCAAAACCACTCTGATCACTGATGGTATCCGGTATGGCTGTTGGCACATCAAAACTGATATTGGCCCCTCCGGGAATGGTGCTGTTACTGTGATTGGTCAGTGTTAGTTTCGGGTTGATCGGGAAGTTCTGATCGCCCAGTTTGAAATCACTGATACTCAGGCGTATATCAGTTGCCTGCGCTGGCATAGTACGGTTGGCTTTGATCGCATTGTAAGGTGATGCCAGGCGGAAACTGTTATAAAAAAGACTGGTCAGGGTGTTACCGATAAAGTACTCACCTGTAACGGTATCCCATTTATAATCGCCAGCCAGTTCCCAGAACATAACCCCACCAATGCCTTGATCAATCACGTACTGGGCTTTGGTAGCGATGCTTTGTTCTGTTTCCACCGACAGGAACACTTTTTTCTGCTGATTCCATAACCAGGAACCGACCGCTGTAGCATCATAATAGCTGCTATAAGTTCCTGTCAGTTGATGCTCCGGGTTGTTGACTGTATCTAAACCGTAAACAGGTAAATAGCTGCCGGTAATGCCTTCTGCTAGGTTCATCGTATGCCATAGCGGGTTTGAGCCGGCAGGCATTTCATTGCCTTGCACATTTTTATCGTGCCACAGATTATCAATGCCAGTAGCGCCATTACCACACTGGCTGACGGTACTGCCGCCGGTACCCGGCGGACATTGTTGCTGATTGGGTAAGGCCGCCGTGCCCCATAGGCCAAAGTTGCCGCCCTGCACGTTTTTCCAGCCACGGCTGTAGTAAGGAATACCGATATTAATACGTCCGGCTGGCATGGTGCCCCGGAAATAATGGTAAGCCCAGTCTGTATTCAGGTAACCGATTTGCTGGTACTGGCTGGTAGTGTAGTAATTCCAGGCTGCCAGTTCTGCATCATTGCCACTGTCAAACAATGCTGCATTATGGCCAACAAACTGGTTCCAGGCACCATGCAGGTCATAGGTCATGATGTTTACGTAATCCAGATACTGCGTAACCTGAAAGGCTTCCATACCCCTTAGCAAATAGCCGGATGACGGAGAGGCAATGGTCAGCAAGTAGTGCTTGCCATCAGCAGCTCCCGCTGCATCCAGTTTTTGCCGGAGTACTTTCATCAGTTCGATATAAGAGCGCATCAGGCCACCACGAAGGCTGTTGGCCAGTACAAAATCATCTGGATTTCCGGCGTCGTTCATACTGGTAGGGTATTCGTAGTCAATATCAACACCGTCAAAACCATACTGCCGGATAAAGGCTACTGCAGAGTCGGCAAAGGTATTAATCCCCTGATAATTAATACTTAAATCTGCATTAGTCGTCATGCTGTAAAAGCCACCACTGGCGACACGGTCACCATTACTATCGAAGTACCCGCCGCTTTCCGCCCAGCCCCCAACCGAAATCAGTGTTTTTACATGCGGATGCAGCTGCTTGTATTTTTGCAGCAAATTAAAATGTCCTTTGTAGGGCAAGCCAGGATCGGATTCTGCACCGCTGATTTCTGGCCATTCCATTCCTGTTGAGGGATTTTCAGGATCAGTGGTATCACCAACAGAGAGCTGGTTTGCACTGTTTACATGCGCAAATGCGTAGTTAATATGAGTAAGCTTATCCCATGGAATATCTGACACTAAGTAGGCTGGCAGGCCATTTTTACCATGGCGCCAACTGGTGAAGTAACCGATGATACGGCGTGGGTGATCAGGACTGATGATTTCCCGGCCATGACTATCGTATACGGTACAGTAAGGAACAGTGATATTGGGTGTCTGATAAAGGCCATCCGGCCGACACTGAGAGTGATCAGTTATATCTGCGGCAGCAAGCGGCAAGTTTGCTACAGAAACGGCGAACACCAGTAGTGAGGCGATAGAAAGTGGTTTCATGATGATATTCCTGCATAAAACCGGGGCCATGGTGTACCAACAGCCCCGGCGGGTTGTCATTACTGCTGTGGATGGCCCAGACCTTCATGCATAGCATTCAGGATATGACCATTGTCGGCATCAATTTCCCAGGCAAAAATACCGCCCAGCTGATATTGCAGGATATAAGCGCCTTTTTCACGTACGGAGCGTTTGGTATCCATACTGATCAGAGTATTAGTCGATGGATTCCAGACATAGCTGGCTTTTGCAGTATTATCCCAGCCAACGGTGAAGCCATTTACGCCAGTAGCCTCCGGACCGCCCATGTAGTCACTTTCAATCTTTTTATAATCCATGATACCGGCTTCCCATCCGCCGGTAATGCCGCTACCACCTGTACCGCTGAAAGGATTATTACCGCTGACACCTGAAACATTTTGCCAGCCCCTGCCATACATTGCGGCTCCCAGAGCGATTTTTCCGGATGGAATACCCCGGTTAAGCAGGTATTGCACGGCTTCGTGGGCACTAAAACCAACAATGGGTGAGTTTGGTGACGGATACAGCCCGGTCTGATGGCCAAGCACGCCATTCCACGCACCGTAGTAGTCGTATGTCATCAGGTTAATGTAATCCATATAAGGATGAGCATTCTCCCAGTCAACCAAACTGAGTTTTTCTACGCCGCCAGACATTGCAGCGGCCAGTTCATAGCTGCGGCCGGTTTCTGTTTCCAGCGTATCGAGAGCGGCCCGCAGCTCCTGCATTAAGGTTGCAAATCCGGCTCCGTCCTGAGCTGAGCCCAACGCCGGATTAGCACCGCCGCCGCCGGGGAATTCCCAGTCAATATCGATACCATCAAAAAAATCATAGGTACGGATAAAATCAATGATTGAGTCAATAAAAACGGCCCGGGCAGCTGCATTAGTGCCTACGTCGTAAAGTGGGTCAGATAATGTCCAGCCACCGACAGAAGGCAGAATTTTAATATGCGGATGGGTTTGTTTCAGGCGGTACAGTTCTGCAAAAATTCCTCGGATTGGTTGGTCCCAGGTATCACCGGGATAGCTTTTTTCCAGCGCTGCAAATTTATCATGTACTACTACGGAGTAATCCGGTTTGCCGCTGCATTGACTGACTAATGCAGCATAGCCTTCCGGGTTAGCTTGTTGCAGGCCTGCATTCGGGCCGCATACCGGAATAAAACCGTAATAGATATGTGTCAGGTTTTGTGCGGGAATGTCTGCAGCATTAAAGGCCCGGCCGTAAATGCCCCATTCAACAAAGTAAGCACCAACCTTTTTACCAGTAGTATTCTGATGTGGCAGGTTATTTTGTTTTAAGGGGTGGGGCCATGCACTGATGTCCAGATCGGTCCAGGGGTCAAAACCGTCGTTTCCGCCTCCGTTGCCTCCACCATTATCTCCCCCGCCTGAACCGCTACCGGTTATGGTGATGGTTGTTATGGTGCTATGAGCACACTCTTCTGTTGCACCGCTGACCTGGCACAGACTAACCTGTAACTGGTAATTGCTACTCCAGTTACAGGTTT
>CAZXTH010000157.1:2817-7481 GCA_964643585.1 uncultured Pseudoalteromonadaceae bacterium | reverse complement strand
ACTTTATGAAGTACTGACTATAATCCCTGTCTGCCAGAGAATTGGCAGCATTTTAAAGTGAAATATGACAACAGCAGACCTTCAAGACTACATCAGTGTGATAGAAAAAATGAAAAGCCTGATCAATTCCGCTGAATTTGATCAGGTATTTGCATTGCTTACATCCGGATTGCCCAAGTCTAAACAGTTTCTGCTGAAAATGGAATTAAAGCGCATGGCCCAGCCATGTGACTATTTTATTGACCTGCGCGGCCATGTCAGTGGCGATGTTCGCGCTTACCCCTACGGCAATAAAGTGCATTATCTGGATGATAATGCCATTCGTATTTTTGAAAACGGCTTAAAGCAATATGGCCAGTACACTGTCGGTTTGTACGAAGAAATTATGAATGCCGACAATAATTACCGGGTTATTCACCGCAAAGAAACTGAACAACGGGTGCAGGAAGCACTGGATAAACTTAACAGTAACGATGCTGAATTGTTCGAAAACGAAGAACCGGATGCACAACCCAATTACGCCCGGCTGTTACAACTGGGGCGTTATTCTGTGCGCAACGAAGAGCGGATGAATTTTGCCGCTGATGTTGATGTCTTGCTGGAAAATGATCGCTTTACCTCAACCACATCTGATTTATCAGTTTCTGGCTGCCGCCTGAAAATATTTAAAAATAACCACAGAAATGTTAAACCTGGTCAGCAACTTAAGCTGGTATTTAAAGGGTTGGAGCAGGAGTTTACCATTAATACTCAGGCAGGTATTCCATACGAAGTAGTGGAAACTGAGCCAGGAGAAAAATACGATTACTGGCGTTTAAAGCGGCTTAACAGTGAAGATGCTTCGTTCAGTCAGTTTCTGCAGAACTTTATTCAGGCCAACAAACGGCGCTATAAAGTAAATCTGGATAACATGGCAAGCACCGTAACGGTAAAAGGTTATGAACAGTTTTATATTGCACGGCTCAGTAATCTTCCTGTGTATGTTGCTGTGCAAAATGGCTATGCCATTCCGGTTTTTGCACTTACCACAGATTACAACCGTGCCATATGGCGTTACTTTCAGGATGAACGTCAACAGGCGGTGTTAATTAACATCTTGTCCGGCAAACGGCTTAAACAACTGCTCCAACAGGAAAGCCAGGAAAAATCGACCATTCTGTACTGTTTTACCCATGCAGCTAAAGGCAGCTTGTATTTCTACTCTGCTACAACCGAAGAACTGGATGCATCTGCGCAACTGAAAGCGTTATTTCTCGGTTTTGGTTCTACCAAAAAAAGCTGGCGGGTATTTCATATTAACGTGCTGCGCTCATCTCCCAAAAACAGCATTACGCCATCATCAGTGCCCGCAGTACACGATAAATCTCAGACTGTTGCAGAGCTTCCCCCGGTACTGCTGCGGCCTCTGCTGAAAGATATTCGCTATATTGTCAGCTTAACAGATATTACTTCTGAATCAGCTGTCAGCAATTATCAGTGGTATGACTATCAAACAGAGCAACTGAAACAGTTATCACGATTTGCCCATAGCAGGCTGAAAGACGCCCCTGTTTGCGCAGCGATACCGGTACAGTATGTCAACCTGCGTTCAGAATCGCGTTATCTGTACAAAACATCCGTTGAAATTTTACTTCATGGCGAACGCTTACCAGCCTTTACCCGTGACTTTTCGGTTAAAGGCTTGCAGATTGAAAGCAGCATTCCGCTTAGCCTGCAAAAAGGGGAAATTATCAGCCTCAGTTTGCCTGATATGCAACAGCTGAGTGATCGCTTTTACCTGCAGGAACTGCCCTACAAAGTTGTAGCCATTAGTAAAAGTGGCACCATTATTAACTTGCGGGCACCTGAAACCAAAGAGCCTCATACTGGCAAACTGTTCTTTCAGCGCTTAATTCAGAATAACCTGTCTAAACTAACACCAGCAGAAGAAGCCCCCAAATACCCCGGATTGTCAGACGCATTGCGTAATATGTATTTGTCAGTAATGAATAATGTGGTGTTTTATCTGCATCGTCAGGGGATACGTTACGATCTTGATGTTGTCGCTACCGGGGCAGACCAGCAAATGCTGGAAAAAATGCTGCAGACGACAACCATACTCCCCGGTGAACAGGCTGATTTGTCTTTGTTACTGAAAGACCATAGCGTAAATCTGGAATTTGCCAGCCAGCTGAAAAACATGAAACGCTCTGATTTGCCCAAAACGTATGAACTGTATATCAGAGTGCCAAAAGAATCAGCCCAGCCGCAGGATGATGCTGTCAGTTACTATGATTACGAATTCAGTTCTGAAGAAGATAAGCTGGCTTTTCTGACCGATGCCCTGGAGCAGGATCTGCTGTATGGTTTCAAGATTTTCCTGTCGCGCACCGGCAGACCAGATATTGAATACATCACCAGAGAACTTAACTATATCAGCAGTTATGCATTGCACCGCGCCAGAGTGGTAGAAGAAGATTTATGGACTGTGGCCGGTGTCGCAGAAGTGACAGATATCACTAAAGAGTTACCGGCAAGATTAGGCCTGCTCGGTGAGGAACCGCAGCCTGACTGAACTGCGGTTACCACAACAAATGTTATTCAACACCTGTATCCATTAAATAGAGCAACTGCAGCAAAGAGCCTTGCCGGATTGCTGCTTTTGCGGCCTGCTGTACTTTAGGTTTGGCATGAAATGCTACCCCTAATGCTGCAATAGCCAGCATGGGCAAATCATTGGCTCCATCACCTATTGCAACGGTTTGTGAAGATTTAATCTGATACTGTTGAGCCAATTCATTTACTACCTGAGCTTTGCGGGCTGCATCAACAATCTCTCCACGGACATTCCCAGTCAGCTTCCCTGCAGTAATTTCCAGTTGATTGGCAAAAGTCGCAGTTAATCCTAATCGTTGTTTTAATGCTTCGGTAAAGTAAGTAAAACCACCTGATGCTATAGCAACCTGCCATTTATGCTGTTGCAAATGGCTGACCAATGCTTCCAGCCCAGGCATCAGCGGGATATTGCTCAGCACCTGCTGCAATACACTCTCAGGTGCACCAGCCAGTGTAGCAACTCTGGCGATAAGACTTTCCCGGAAGTCCAGTTCGCCATTCATTGCTCTGGCCGTTACGGCTGCAACCTGCTCACCAACACCTGCCAAAAGCGCGATTTCATCAATACATTCAATCTGAATAGCAGTAGAGTCCATATCCATTACCAGCAGCCCCGGCTGCTGTAATGACGGAGCCTGAGGTAGCCATACCAGTTCATAGCCCCCCAGTTGCTCAGATAGCGCATTTAATACTTGCAGCTGGGTAGCAGAAAGCGGAGCCGAAAGTGCAATACTCAAAGCCGGTATCAACTGTGGATGAGGTGTAAAACAGCACACTTTAACCCAGCTATTAATACCAAGAGCTGTCAGCACTGCAGATAATTGCTGCCAACCAGTTTCTTTTCCGAACACCCGTAAATACCCGGCAGGTTTAAGCAATTCACTGACATCTTCAGCTGCGGCTTCCGGCAAAGCCAGTAACTGAGCTGAATTCAGCAATAAACGACTGTCATCACAGCGGGCAAACAGGCACCGGCCAGGCTCAAGCACTGACATCAGCGGAACTGCAACGGTAGATGTATCTAACTGATAGAAAAAGGACACGCTAATAACCTATATACTTCACTGTTGTACCATGGCATGCTTAAATCCTGATGTTGAGCAGTTAAGTTATAAGCATCCATCACCTTACTCATACTTAACGGACCAGCATTACAGGTTTTACCTCTGGTTATCTATGCAGATATTCAGGGAAAACGCAGCCGGGCTTATATTTCAGTGGTGATTAACCGAATGCAGAACAATATCGCAATCCCTGCGCAAACTTCAAGCGCTATTAAACTTCTGCAGCTGGCAGTTGCTGTAGCAGGTTTATGGTTATTGCTACACAGCTGGGTGGTAACTCAGCAACAAGGGGAAGACTTACTGCGTGAACAAAGTACCCAACTAATGCGTGAAACCCTGAAAACACTGTCCAGTACTGCAGCTTACCTGATTGAAAATGATCAGCTGGATGGCCTGACTCAGATGACAAACGATATTGCCACCAGTGCTTACCTGCATGATGTTGTTGTATATGATGCCAACGGCGTACGAATGAGCTGGTCTGATGGCAGTGCACCAGCCCGCCGCTTGTATGCGCCATCCAGTGATGAAGCTTTATTACCTATGGTGCAGGAAATTACCCGGGAGCAACAATTACTGGGGTATATTAAAGTTAGCTTGCGGCTGGATGAGTCAGTTTTGCCGGTAGCTCAGGGGTGGCAGCAACTGATGCATCAGGTTATGGCAATGATATTACTGGCAGGTGTGATTACATTTTTCCTTAAGCGCGGATTTTCGCGTTTTTCTCGCCAGTCATTCCGGCTGAATAAAACATCGTCCGGTTCATCTTCAAATTCCGTTTAAACGCAAAACCTCACAAGTATTCTGCCACAAAGCCTGAGCAAGCTGTTCCGGTGGCTCCGGCCGCAACTGACAGAATGCCTCAAAAACATTAGCCAATTGCGCCGGTGTATTTATCTGCCCCTGAAAGCCAGCCAGAGGCATTGCTGGTGCATCAGTTTCCAGCACAAAGCATTCAAGCGGAAGTTTACTGACCGTGTTTCGGGTTTTGGCAGCTCGCTCATA
>CAZXTH010000157.1:1764-2807 GCA_964643585.1 uncultured Pseudoalteromonadaceae bacterium | reverse complement strand
TCAATAAATGCCATACCCTGCTGCTGGCTACCGGAAAAAGCATGCAGAATGCCGCCCTCAGTAAATTTCTGTCGCTTTATTTCCGCCAACAACTGAGGCTGACTTTTGCGATGGTGCAACACTACTGGCTTATGGTACTGAGCAGCCAACTCCAGTTGGGCGCTGAATAATGCCATTTGCTTATCAAAAGTCTGGGGAGCCAACGCAAAATCCAGTCCAATCTCACCAATAGCGGTAACGGTAGTAGCATGTTGTGCTACTAACCTGTCCAGCTCGGTGATATCAGATAATTTATGTAAATCGACCCACCACGGATGAATTCCCAGCGCAATAAACCAGCAAGGTTGCTGTTGTTTAATTGCCAGCAAAGGCTGCCAGCGGGCTTCTTCAACGGCAGGAATCAGCAAAGACACCACACCGGCTTGCTGTGCCTGCTGCCAGTGCAATGCTAAATCAGTAGCAAGCTCTGGCAAATCCAGATGGCAATGCGTATCAAACAACCGGAATGCTACTGACATCACCTGCACCGACTCAAGGGCAAAGACGTTCTGTCAGCCAGCTGTTATCAGGCTGACGGCGATACATAAACCGATCATGCAAGCGGTGGTCTCCCCCCTGCCAGAATTCAATTTGCTTTGGCCGTACCAGAAAACCACCCCAGAATGATGGCAACGGTACTTCTCCGTGTTCAAATTTATGTTTGATCTCAGCAAACTTCTGCATTAATGCCTGACGGGTTGATATTGGCCGGCTCTGCTCAGATGCCCATGCAGCCAATTGGCTTTCTTTCGGGCGGGATAAAAAATATTTCATCACCTGAGCAGACGAAACCCGTTCTGCCGTACCATAAACAATTACCTGACGCTCCAGCGGATGCCACGGGAAGTGCAAGCTGACTTTAGGGTTACCAGTCAGCTCTTGCGCTTTTCGGCTGCCCAAATTGGTATAAAACACAAAGCCTTCGCTACTGACATCTTTTAGCAGCACCAGCCGTTGTGAGGGCTGGCCTTCAGCATCAACCGTTGCAACACACATTGCTGTTG
>CAZXTH010000157.1:0-1754 GCA_964643585.1 uncultured Pseudoalteromonadaceae bacterium | reverse complement strand
CCTTCAGCCACTTCTCAAACTGCACTATAGGGTCAGCATCCAGTAAGT
This sequence comes from uncultured Pseudoalteromonadaceae bacterium, assembly GCA_964643585.1. GTDB lineage: Bacteria > Pseudomonadota > Gammaproteobacteria > Enterobacterales > Alteromonadaceae > Alishewanella. The sequence continues at coordinate 1,706 of CAZXTH010000157.1, read as the reverse complement.
CCAGATCCAGTTTGTCTTTGGTGTAACGGCGGCGGATATCGTCGATTTTCATAATGGCAATTTATCAGTTCAGGCAGGCTGGTGATTGTAGAACTACAACAGAAGAATAGCAAAACCGTAGCATAACCAGATCAAGTAATTGTTCTGAGAACCTGTTTATGATCTGCAGCACTTGACTCTGTGGTGTTAAAAGCAGGTTTTAAGCTAAATAACGTAATATGGTGAAACAACTACTAAAAACCACACGGCAGAGCACTTTCTACCGTGTGGTTGATTTACAGTTACATCCGTTCCATTACCTCGATACCCAGTAAATCCAGCCCCTGTTTTAATAAACGGGAGGTGAAAATACTCAGCACCAGACGGCTGTTACGAACATCTTCTGCAACACCTTCTTTAAGGATTGGGCAGGCTTCGTAGAAGCTCATATACAGGCTGGCCAGTTCATACAGGTAGTTACACAGCAGGTTTGGCAGGGCTTCTTTCATAACCTGTTGCAGGGTTTCTTCAAACCGTAACAGCTTCACAGCCAGTTGTTTTTCCTGCTCTTCCTGCAACAGAATGGCAGCAGTAAAACTATCGCTGACTTCAGCGCGGCGCAGAATACTGCGAACCCGTGTATAAGCATATTGCAGGTAAGGGGCCGTAGCCCCTTCAAAACTCAGCATCGCGTCCCAGCTGAAAACATAATCACTGGTACGGTTTTTTGACAGATCTGCAAATTTCACCGCGCCGATACCCACCTTGCGGGCAACTTCTGCAATATCTTCTGCTGTGAGCTCTGCACTTTTCTCAGCAACCACTGCAGAGGCGCGGCTGATAGCTTCATCCAGCAGTTCAGCCAGTTTTACCGTGCCTCCGGTACGGGTTTTAAACGGTTTGCCGTCTTCACCCATCATGGTGCCGAACGGGCAATGCTCATAACTGATTTGCTCTTGCAACAGGCCGGCTTTACGCGCCACCAGTTCTACCTGTTTAAAATGCAAAGATTGACGAGCATCAGTAAAAATAATAATCCGATCAGCAAGTAACTGCTCACTACGGTACTTACATGCAGCCAGATCGGTTGTTGAATACAGGAATCCACCACCGGTTTTCTGCACAATAAAAGGTGACGGATTGCCGTCTTTATCTGCCAGCTCCTGCAGAAATACAACCTGAGCGCCATCATCTTCAACGGCCAGATTCTGAGCTTTCAGCTGCTCAACAATTCCGTGCAACATATCGTTGTAAGCACTTTCCGGCTTGATATCGGCATGGCCCAGTGTGACATTCAGTTTACGGTATACGTCTTCACTGTGTTTCACTGAGGTATCAATAAATAATTGCCAGAGTTTACGGCAGTGTTCATCACCACTTTGCAGTTTAACCACATACTCACGGGATTTATCCGCAAAACCGGTTTCATCGTCAAAACGTTTTTTCGCTTCGCGGTAAAACTCTTCCAGATCGGCCAGTGCAACCTGTTCCAGATCAATACCGGCTGCAAGTTTATCTTCCAGATGAGCAATCAGCATCCCGAACTGTGTTCCCCAATCTCCCATATGGTTCTGACGGATTACCTTATCTCCCCAAAACTCCAGGCAACGAACAACAGCATCGCCGATGATGGTAGAACGCAGGTGCCCTACGTGCATTTCTTTGGCAAGGTTAGGGGCTGAGTAATCTACAACAACGGTTTGAGGAACAGTATTATTGCTGACACC
>CAZXTH010000156.1:5741-7530 GCA_964643585.1 uncultured Pseudoalteromonadaceae bacterium | reverse complement strand
GGCTTTGGCGTGCATGCTTATAAGTTTGTAAATCAGTCTGGTGATGTTCGCTATGTTAAATTTAACTGGCGTAGCCTGCAGGGTGTAAAAAGTCTCGATCTGGATCAGGCAGCTAAAATACAGAGCACAGATTTTAATCACCTGACCCGGGATCTTTACGCCAATATTAACGCCGGAAACTACCCGAAGTGGGATTTGTATATTCAGACGATCACCCCGGAACAGCTGGGAAGTTTCAGTTTTAATCCGTTAGATGCGACTAAAACCTGGCCTGATGTGCCGGAAGTGAAAGTCGGTACTATGACCCTGAACCGGATGCCGGATAATTTCTTTCAGGAAACAGAGCAATCTGCTTTTGCTCCGGCGAATCTGATTCCCGGTATTGAGCCATCCGAAGATCGTTTATTGCAAGGGCGGATTTTCTCTTATAGCGATACCCAGCTTTATCGCTTGGGAGCAAATCATCAGCAATTACCTGTCAACCGGCCACATGTTGCAGTTAACAGTAATAACCAGGATGGTTTTGCCAATAGTGGGAATACCAAATCAAATGTGAACTATGAGCCCAGCCGTGTGGAACCGAAAGGTGCTCTGGCTGTTGCCCGTGCGGTACAAACTCCACTAAATGGTACGGTGCAGCAACTACAGATTGATAAAACAGATAACTTTAGTCAGGCCGGTGCGCTGTATCGTTCGCTAAGCCGTAAAGATAAAGACAATCTGATTCGTAATCTGGCTGCAGATTTGGGACAGGTGAAAGACAGCACGATCAAACATTCCATGCTGTCATTTTTCTACAAAGCGGATACTGATTACGGAACCCGACTGACCAAGGCCGTTAAAGGTGAGCTAAATACCGTAAAACAGCTGGCTGATCAGTTGTAACACTTTACAGACTGCGTGCAGCCGCTCTGGTTTGAAAGTCCTGCAAGGCTCGTAACCCCTTTCTGCACCAAGGATGAGCTTTGCAGGCATTATTTATTAGGTTTTACGGAGGCAAAGATAATGAAATGGATACTGATAGTGTTGCTGACGATAACTGCCGCTCCGAAAGTAAAAAGTGCAGATTTACAACTGCAGAGACAGCAACTGACAGATTACTTTTTTGCTGCTGCCCGTATGGGTAACGACGACGTACTGACTGAATTTTTGCAGGCTGGGTTTCCGGTGAATCTGCAAAACAACGAAAGCTATACTGCGCTGATGGTAGCAACATATTACGGGCATGCAGGAACGGTAAACTTGTTATTGTCCCATGGTGCCGATGCCTGTATCCGGGACAAGCGTGATCATACTGCAATGATGGGCGCTATTGTTAAAGCTGAATGGGCTATTGCTCGTACGCTATACCGGATTGACTGCGATAAACAGGCTCCTCAGCCGGGTATGAAAACGGTCGAAGAGTTTGCAGAAGTTTTTGGGCAGGGAGAAAAGCTAACAGCATTAAAGCAATCACTGGCAGCGGAATATAAACATTAGATAGCATTTTTACGCCTGGCCTGAATGGTTTTGGGTAGTGCAGGGCACTGATAGATTCAGGCGCAGGTAAAGTTTTGTTAATTCCAGAACCCCTCTGGTTTTTGCTCTGTCAGATAGCGTGGTAACAAAAATCAGGGGTAGAGTTATGAGTAGTGTAGCCGGAACAGATAAAAATCGCAGAAGGTTTATTAAACAGGTAGGTCTGGTTGCACTGACTGTGCCGCTGGCCGGATTGGTAGCATGTGGTGGGTCAGATAGTGATAACACTGTGGCTGGTAATAGTGGAAGCTCTGGTTCAGGTAGCTCCGGC
>CAZXTH010000156.1:2358-5731 GCA_964643585.1 uncultured Pseudoalteromonadaceae bacterium | reverse complement strand
GACTCTTCTGGCGGAACGACGGTAACCTCGGACTGGGCGATGGGTGGTACTGCGTCTATGACAGCTAATTTTCCGGATGATACGCTGTTTGCATTAGGAGGTACCTGTACTCTGGCATTGACCAAAGCACTGACTGAAGGCCCCTGCTATTTTGCTGCCGACGTACTGGATGATATTTCTGAAGAGCAAGCCGGGTTGCCTATGCAATTGTGTCTGCGGGTTGTAGACAGTAGCTGTAATCCCTTATCTGGCCTGGAGGTAGAGGTATGGCATTGTGATGTCGGTGGCATTTATTCCGGCAATACTGCTGGCAGTGCAGACAGCCGGCGTTTTTCATCAGGTTTTTGTACCGGTAATGACCGTGATGCTTTACAGGCAAAATGGTTCAGAGGAATACAGGTAACAGACAGTAATGGCCGGGTAAATTTTAAATCCTGTTTTCCTGGCTGGTACTCCGGCCGGACTATTCATATCCATTTTCGGGTAAGGAATAACAATAATGATCAGGTTATTTCGCAGTTTTGTTTTGATGATTCCTTTACTGCCAAAATATGTACTACGCACCCTGAATATAGTGGTCGTGGTGTTCAGGATACCACCCTGAGCGGAGGCCGTGATACCGTGTTCAGCAGAGACTACGAAGACTTTTTATTTGATACCCGGCAGAATGATGACGGCTCTTTGTTGGCCTGGAAAACGATTCGTTTAAGTTCATAGGTAGCTTTGATAATGACGGAACAGCAGTATCTGTTTGTTTATGGTTCATTGCGTCGTGAAGCAGCTCACCCAATGCATGAGCTGTTGGCCGAGAAAACGGATTTTATCGGCAAAGCTGTTTTTCAGGGGCAATTGTTCCGTATCAGCTGGTATCCCGGGGCTATTCCTTCCAGATTTGCCGGGCACAAAGTGCAAGGTGAAGTATATTTTATCCGTCAGCCGGAACAATTGTTACCGCTTCTGGATGAATATGAAGGGTGTGGGCCAGCCTTTGCTGAGCCCACAGAATATAAACGCCAGCAAAAAACAGTGATGCTGACGTCTGGAGAATTATTGTCTGCCTGGGTGTATCTCTACCAGTATCCGACCAGCGGATTACCGGAGATTTATTCAGGAGACTTTCTGGAATAGGCTTAAGTCCGAATCTGTCATACATTTTCTTGCAAATGTGCAGCAGGTTGTCAGATATTACCGTTATTGTGATGCAATTATTTTGATTTCTACTTTCCAGTGCGGGTTTGCCAACTTGGCTTCGACTGTTGCTCTGGCTGGGGCATTACCCGGTGACACCCATTTATCCCATGCCTGATTCATTGCTGCATAATCGGCGATATTTGCCAGATATATGGTGGTATCGATAATTTTGCTTTTATCGCTGCCACACTCTGCCAGTAATTTATCGATTTGCTGTAGTACATCTTCTGTTTGAGTTTGAGCATCCTGGCTATCTGTTTCCGGCACCATGCCGGCACAAAAAATCAAACCATTGACGATAACGGCCTCTGAGTAACGGGCTGCCGGTTTAATACGCTGAATAGACATAAATTTTCTCTCCTGTAGTGCTGTTTACTGTAATTTCTTAAACCATTGCTGCAAATAATCAATACAACAACTAACTTTGGGGGGAACAAACTGCCGGGCAGGATACAGTGCATATAACGTCAGTTCTGGCCTGTGGAAGTCTGTTAATACTTCTACAATCTGTTGCTGTTCCAGTGCGTCCCGGCAGACAAAATCAGGTATAAACGCTACTCCCAGCCCTTGGATTACGGCATCAAGCAGGTAACGGGTACTGTTGGCTTTTAAATTACCATGAATTTCAATACCTTCGCCGTCACCAACGGGCCAGACATTACGGCCACGAAAATAGCTGTATTCAAAGCAATTATGTTTCTGTAAATCTGCAGGGTGTAATAAGGGGGGATGCGACGCCAGATAAGCAGGAGCGGCACAGATCCGGTACTGAAATTTATGCAGAGGTTTTCCTATATAGTGGGAGTCAAAGGATCGACTGGCGACACGAAATCCAAGATCGAAGCCATGTTCAATCAGGTCAATTGCTTCATCTGTTAGCTGCATATCAAGCGATATTTGCGGGTATTGCTGCATAAAGCCGGCAAAAGCCTGGCCTAATAATGTTGTGCCCAGTGCCATTGGGGCATTAATACGCAGCACTCCTTTGGGGGTTATCTGAGCGTCCTGAACATAAGCTTCACTTTCTGCGACTTTCTGCAGGACATCACAACAACGTAGCAGGTATCCTGTTCCCACTTCTGTTAATTGCAATTTACGGCTGGAACGTTGCAACAACCGGGCTCCCAGCTGTTGTTCCAGCCTGGAAATTTCTTTACTGACAACTGACTTTGCCAGGCCTGCTTCATCCGCTACCCGGCTGAAACTTCCCAGTTCGGTTACTCTGACAAACAGCGCCATAGCCCGTAACTTATCCATATTGTTCTCAATTTGCGAACATACCATTCCAATAGTAGCCATATATCGCACAAAAAGTACAGCATATAGTACTCCCGAAACAGCCCATTATTGGAGAACGATCGAGTATGTACACTTTATATTTCTTACCCGGAGCTTGCTCACTGGCCACTCAGGTATTACTGCGTGAATTAGGGCAAGACGTGACCCTGATACATAAAAATACTGTTCCGGATTTTCAGCGGTTGAATCCGTCACAGCAGGTTCCGGTACTGCAGCACAATGGTGAAACGCTGACTGAAGGCGCAGCGATTATGCTGTATCTGTTAAAACGGCATGCTAATAGTATCTGGCCGACAGCCCCCTCTTCTGAGCAAGCGGCTTTGGCAGATCTGTTGTTTGCCAATGCAACTATGCATCCGGCATATGGGCGGTTATTTTTTATTAGTCGCCATCTTGAAGCCGGAGAGCAACAAACCCGTGCTTATGCCGCTGCCGCCGCTGCAATAACATTGTTATGGCAGCAGGTTGAACAGCGCTTACAGCACCAGCCCTACCTGGCCGGGGAGCAATTTGGCGCTGCAGATTTACTGCTGGCGGTTTATTCCCGTTGGGGGCAGTTTTTTCCTGTATCGATACCATTAGGCCCCCAAACTCAACATATGCTGAACAATATCATTGCCCGTTCATCTTTCCAGCAAGCTTTGCTGGCAGAGCAGCAAGCAAGTGAGGAGGGATAATGTCAGATGATATCAGCCAGATTAGTCGCGTGGTGCAGGATTATTTTGATGGTTTGCACTACGCCGATACCGGAAAACTGGCGCGTATTTTTGATGATCATGCCTGGCTCAGTTCTCCGGGGATTCGCCGTACTAAGCAGCAATGGCTGGAACTGGTTGCCAGCCGGCCAGTACCTGCCAGTGCCGGCTATCCTTATGAGTACCAG
>CAZXTH010000156.1:1967-2348 GCA_964643585.1 uncultured Pseudoalteromonadaceae bacterium | reverse complement strand
GAGCAGGCAATGGTGAAACTTTCTTGTCCGTTGCTGGGACAGCATTACATTGATTTTCTTGGTCTGCTCAAAGAGCAGCAACAGTGGAAAATTGTCAGCAAAATGTATGCTGTTGCACCAACCGTACCGGCCAGTACACCTGGACATAGAAAAGGAGACTGATAATGCCTTATGTTAATATAAAAATTACTGATGAAGCAGTTACTACTGAGCAAAAACAGCAGTTAATAAAAGGCGTAACACAATTGCTGGTTGATGTTTTACAGAAGAATCCTGCGACGACTTTTGTTGTTATCGATGAAATAAACACAGATAACTGGGGTATCGGTTATCAGACTGTTACCCAGCTACGCCAATCCAACCACTGATCGCCTGCTATAT
>CAZXTH010000156.1:0-1957 GCA_964643585.1 uncultured Pseudoalteromonadaceae bacterium | reverse complement strand
GGAATAAAACACTGCGGTATGGTGCTTTAACCCATGCCGCAGTGTTTTATTCCTGTGCAGATAGCTCTGGTAATATTTTTCTGAATAAAAATATTATTAATATCCCTTATTATGTTTCTGGTATATTTATAATTACTATGTTTTTTATATAGATTGTGTTTCTTAAATAGGGATTGTTATGCTAGGCATTATTGATGGGAATGAAAGTATTTTAAAGGTATTGAATAATGCTATGGCAATTGCTGAATTTTCCCCATCTGGTTTGTTAATTAATGCCAATGCTAATTATCTTAATATATTTGGTTTTGAATCAGATGATATAGAAGGGTTGCTTCATTGTTCTTTTTGTAAAGAGAATACAGATTCTGCTGAATATAAAGCTTTATGGCAAAAACTGGCTGGCAAGGAAATAGTATCCGGGCAGTTCCTCCATCGTCACCGTTCTGGCGGGCATATCTGGCTGGATGCCTCCTACAATCCGCTATTGGATCCTGATGGCAACCTGCAGAAAGTCATAAAATTTACTTCAGATGTGACAGCAAAGGTACTGCAGAGCAATGAGCAACAAATGAGGATCAGTGCTCTGGACCGTTCAATGCAAATAGCAGAGTTTACATTGGATGGTTATTTAATTTCTGCCAATGAAAATTTTCTGCAGAGCTTTGGTTATACCCTTAATGATGTGACAGGAAAACACCATAGTTTCTTTTGTTTTGAGCAGGAAAAAGACGAATTATCTTATCAGACGTTATGGCAGACCTTACGGCAAGGACAATTTTACAGCGGTTTATGCAAGCGCAAAAATAAACAAGGCCAGATGGTATGGCTTGAAGCAACGTACAACCCGGTTTTTGACCCTGCCGGGCAACTGAGTAAGATTATTAAGTTTTCTTCTGACATTTCACAAAGGGTAAAAGCAGAGCAGCAGCAAAGCGAACGGGTGAAGTTGTTATCGCTGGTGGCAGATAAAACCGATAATGCAGTACTGCTGGCCAATGATGACTGGAAGATAATTTATGTGAATAATTCTTTCATAAGGCATTTTGGTTACCAGCTTGATGAAGTTGTTGGCAAAGTACCTTCTGAACTGTTACTGCCGGAAGTATTACCCGCAGAAGTAGAAAATATGCGTAATGCGTTGCTTGCAGGTAAATCACAGCATTTTGAAAAACTGACGTATAGCAAAAGCGGTGAGCGATTCTGGAATTCGATAGTGGTTAATCCTATTCTGGATAGTCAGGGTAAAATGACCCATGCCTGCTGTGTATTAACCGATATTACCGAAGCCAAAATGCACGAAGTGCTACAGCATAAAGTGCTTGAAGCAATGGTTTATGAAGCTCCGCTGGCAGAGATTATGACTAAGATCTGCCGTGAAGTGGAGCGGGTTGCGCCAGAAGTTGTGGCAACGATACTGGCTGTTGATGAGCAAAATTGCCTGCATCCGCTTGCTGCGCCAAGTATGCCGGAAAGCTACTCCAAAGCATTGGAGGGCGTACCTATAGGCCCGGATGTCGGTTCCTGCGGTACCGCTGCTTTTACAGGCCGGCCGGTATTATCTATTGATATTGATACTGATCCCTTCTGGCAACCCTATAAGCATCTGGTGTTACCTTTAGGTATTAAATCCTGCTGGTCCACGCCGATTAAATCCAGTTCTGGCAAGGTCGCAGGGACGTTTGCATTTTATTACCGCAAGGCTGCGGCTAAAGCGGATCCCTTCCATCAACGGCTAATTGATGTCAGTGTCAGCTTATGTGCATTAGCACTTGAGCGTGAAACTGCACGGGCACAGATCAGAAAGCTGGCTTTCTATGACAGCCTGACCGGACTGGCGAACCGTAGTCTTTTACATGCTAAGGCCGATCAGGCTATTGCCAATGCGATGCGTAATAAAGAAAGCCTGGCTGTTTTCTTTATTGATTTTGATCGAGTTCATTGAATATATGATGTAAAT
>CAZXTH010000155.1:0-7598 GCA_964643585.1 uncultured Pseudoalteromonadaceae bacterium | reverse complement strand
ATAAAGCAAACATTCTGAAATCAACTTCAGGACTGTTTCTGAAAACTGCACGTGAAGTTGCAGCCCGTTACCCGGATATCGAAGCGCAGGAAATGATCGTTGATAACACCTGTATGCAGCTGGTAATGAACCCACAGCAATTTGACGTTATCGTGACCACTAACCTGTTTGGCGATATTCTGTCTGACCTGTGTGCAGGTCTGGTTGGCGGCCTGGGTATGGCTCCTGGTGCCAATATCGGCAAAGACTGTGCTATTTTTGAAGCAGTTCACGGCAGTGCGCCAGATATCGCCGGTAAAAACCTGGCTAACCCAAGCTCTGTGATTCTGGCCTCAATACAAATGCTGGAATATCTGGGAATGAAAGATAAAGCAGATAAAATTCTGGCTGCGTTGCGTGATGTTATCGCTACCGGCGATCGCACTACCCGCGATTTAGGCGGCAGCTTCGGTACCACCGACTTTACAGCAGCAGTGCTGGAACGCCTGTAAGTTGTTAGCACAATAACTGAAAGCCACCTTACTCAGGTAATACAAATCAGTTAAGCAGGAATCAGCTTACTCTAAGTTAACCGTTGGAGCCCCGGACGGGCGGAACCGAGCCTACAGGGATGTATTTACGGCGTGTTAGCGTGAGTAAGGTGATGGATGCATCACCTTAACTGACCGGCATCAACCTTAGGTGGCTTCTTTTTTTCGCAAAATAAAGGTGCCATATGGCAGAACAACCTAAAAACCCGTTGCATGGCATCACTCTGGAACAAGTGCTGACCAGACTGGTCAGCACTATGGGCTGGCAGGCTTTAGCACAGCAAATTGATATAAACTGTTTTAAAACAGACCCATCGATTAAAAGCAGCCTGAAATTTCTGCGAAAAACGCCATGGGCCCGTCAGAAAGTTGAAGCATTATTTATTACAAAACAGCTATATAAATAATCCGGTTTATTGCTCTGCCAGAGGCGCGCTGTATGCCAGTTCCATATCCCAGGGTAATTGAATCCAGGTATCCTGTTCAATATCAGTAACATAATGGTCAACCAAAGGTTTGCCCTGTGGTTTTGCATAAATCGTCACAAAGCAGGCTTTCGGAAACAGTTGCCGCAGCACTTTCGCTGTTTCGCCGGTATCAACCAGATCATCAACAATCAGTAACCGCTCACTATCCTGTAAATTGGCATGTTTCAGAATATTCAGCTCACCCTGCTGATCATGCTGGTAACTGGCAATACTGATACTATCCACCACACGGATATTCAGCTCACGGGCCAGTATAGCAGCAGGAACCAGCCCGCCACGGGTTACTGCAACAATACTATTGTAATTGCCACCCAGCAGGCGATGCGCCAGCTCTTTGGTTGCACGATGAAATGCTTCCCAGGAGACATAAAACATTTTATTACTCTGTAAAGACATAACCGCTCCGGATTTATGCCAGGGATAAGGCAATTTCAACCATTTCATTAAAACTGGTCTGACGCAGTTCAGCACTCAGTGACTCACCGGTACGGATATGATCACTGACGGTAAGGAGAGCCAGAGCATCGATACCATATTCTGCCGCAACACCATATAAACCAGCGGCTTCCATTTCAACTGCCAGCACACCGTATTTTTCTAATGTATCAAACAGCGTCGGATTAGGGTTGTAAAACAGATCGGAAGTAAAAACATTGCCGACTTTAACGTTAATCTGTTTTGCTCTTGCCGCTGCAACTGCTTTTTCAAGCAATTCATAACTGGCTATAGCGGCAAAATCCAGCCCGCCAAGGCGGTTACGGTTTACCATAGAGTCAGTACTGGCCCCCATGGCAATAACCACGTCACGTACTTTGACATCCAGAGGTAAACCACCACATGAGCCGATACGGATAATCTTCTTTACATCATAGAATTTAACCAGCTCAGTGGCATAAATCGACATTGATGGAATACCCATGCCTGAGCCTAATACACTGACTTTTTTGCCCTGATAAGTACCGGTATAGCCAAACATATTGCGTACAGAATTAACGCAGACAACATCACTAAGAAAGGTTTCTGCAATGTGCTTTGCCCGCAGCGGGTCACCAGGCATCAGTACTGTTGGAGCAAAATCACCATTTACAGCTTGAATATGAGGAGTAGACATAACATTCTCTTTAATTATTAAAATCAGGAAACCAGCTGGCTTAGAAAGGACTGGCCATATTCTGTTTTCTGCAGTCCGAAATAATCAGCCAGAGTCTGGCCTATATCGGCAAAAGTAGCACGCTCACCCAAGTCGGCAGCTTGCATTTGTGGCAGATAAGCCAGCACCGGAATATATTCCCGGGTATGTTCTGTACCATGCCAGGTAGGATCACAGCCATGATCTGCAGTCAGTATCAGCAAAGTATCTGCTGAACAGGCTGCGATAATCTCCGGCAGGCGACTGTCAAAATACTCCAGCGCTTCACCATAGCCAACCGGATCGCGGCGGTGACCAAAATTCTGATCAAAATCCACCAGATTGGTAAAGACCAGGCTCTTATCGGCCTGAACCGCCATCTGTTGTAAGGTTGTATCAACAAGAGCAGGCAACCCTGTTGCTTTCAGGCTTTTGCTGATTCCCTGGTGAGCATAAATATCGGCAATTTTTCCGATACTGATCACCGAACCACCTGCCTCGGTCAGTTTATCCAGTACTGTCGGAGCCGGAGGCAATACTGAATAATCACGCCGGTTACCGGTGCGGGCATAATTATCCGGGCTATCCCCCAAAAACGGGCGGGCAATAACCCGCCCAATATTGTATTCATCCAGCAGTTCACGTGCTGTTTCACAAAAATCCAGTAACCGTTGCAAACCAAAATGTTCTTCATGTGCAGCGACCTGAAATACACTGTCTGCTGAGGTATAACAGATAGGTTTTCCGGTGTGGATATGCTCATCACCCAGCTTTTTCAGTATATCGGTACCTGAAGCATGACAATTACCTAGGATCCCTTCAACACCGGTGCGACGGCATAATTCATCTATCAACGCAGGCGGGAAACTATGCGTTTTCTCATGGAAATACCCCCAATCAAACAATACCGGCACACCAGCAATTTCCCAGTGCCCGCTGGGTGTATCTTTACCACTACTCAGCTCACGGGCATAGCCATAAGCCCCAATAGCTTGCTCATCATCCACAACCTCAGGAGCAGAACCACCAGCAGCAGTAGCCGCTTTTATCAGCCCTAAACGGCTCAGATTAGGCAACTGTAACTGGCGGCCTTTCTGTTCAGCAAACACGCGGGCAATGTTGCCGAGCGTATTAGCACCGACATCGCCAAATATATCTGCATCAGGGGCACTGCCAATACCAAAACTGTCCAGTACCAGTATTACGGCTTTAGCCATAGTTATTCTCTCCGGCAGCTAATCAGCTGCTCTGTATAAACAGGAATATAACGCAATGCCGGCCAGTTAAGATTAAAGCATCCATCACCTTACTCACACTAACACGCCGTAAATACATCCCTGTAGGCTCGATTATAAACTTCATCCATGAAGTTTACCCTTTCGGGCCAGCGGAGCTGTTCAAATTCGTTCCTAACGAATTTGTCAGACATCCATGTCTTCAACGGTTAGCTTAGAGTAAGCTGATTCCTGCTTAACTATGTGGCATTAAGGCTAAGCCTGCTTTTATTTCCTTTCCCCGCTTGCACGGTGCCGGTTTATGCCGGCACTCTTATCTGGGACACCTTGCTGCCAGCTTTCATGGTGCCGGTTTGTTCCAACCGGACATGCCATGAGAAAGCTTCTTCCAGCAAGTGAGGTGTATGGCCGCCTCGCTGACAGGAACGTTCAAAATAATCCAGCAATTCTGCACGGTAATCCGGATGCACGCAATTTTCAATAATCACTTTTGCCCGTTCCCGCGGAGCCAACCCGCGTAAATCAGCCAGGCCCTGCTCAGTAACCAGAATATCCACATCATGCTCAGTATGATCAACATGGCTGACCATAGGCACCACGCTGGAAATGGCTCCGTCTTTGGCGATAGATTTGGTGACAAAAATAGCCAGGTGCGCATTACGGGCAAAATCACCGGAACCACCGATACCATTCATCATTCTGGTACCGCAAACGTGCGTGGAATTAACATTACCGTAAATATCAAACTCCAGTGCTGTATTGATACCAATAATACCCAGACGACGTACCAACTCAGGGTGATTGGAAATTTCCTGCGGGCGCAGTACCAGTTTATCTTTATAACGCTCCAGATTACCGAACACATCGCTGTTCCGTCTCGCCGAAAGCGTAATAGAGCTGCCGGAGGCAAAACGCAGTTTACCGGCATCCAGCAGATCAAACGTTGAATCCTGTAATACTTCAGAATACATCGTCAGGTCTTCAAATGAAGAATTAAGCAAACCACACATGACGGCATTGGCAATGCTGCCTATCCCTGCCTGTAATGGTGCCAGATTTCTTGCCAGCCGCCCGGCAGCTACTTCCTGCTCGAAAAAGGCGATTAAATGATCAGCTATGCCCTGCGTTTCCTCATCAGGCGGTAAAACAGTAGAAGGTGAATCAGGCTGATCCGAATACACAATGCCAACTATTTTGGCAGGATCAATCGGAATAGCCGTACTGCCGATGCGATCGTCCACTTTTACAAGTGGTACAGGGGTGCGTGTCGGACGATATGTCGGAATATAGATATCGTGCAAACCTTCGAGGTTCTCATTATGTGACCGGTTTATTTCGACAATAATTTTTTTGGCAAAAATGGCAAAGCTGGCTGAATTACCAACTGAAGTAGTTGGCACTATGTGGCCCTGCTCAGTAATAGCAACCGCTTCTATGACGGCAATATCAGGCAGCTTCAGCTGATGATTGCGTAATTGTTCAACGGTTTCAGATAAATGCTGATCGATAAACATAACCTGCCCGTTATTGATAGCTTTGCGCAGGGTGTTATCAACCTGAAATGGCATACGACGGGCAAGCACACCGGCTTCTGTCAGTTGCTTATCCAAATCATTCCCCAGTGACGCTCCGGTCATCAGGGTAATTTTCATGGGTGAGGTCCGGGCTCTTACAGCCAGAGCCTGAGGTACTGCTTTAGCTTCACCTGCACGGGTAAAACCACTCATGCCAACAGTCATGCCATCCTGAATCAGGCTGGCAGCTTCAGCAGCACTCATCACTTTGTCTGCCAGCGACGGCATCCGAACTCGGTCCAGCGACATCAGTTTACTCCTCTGTACTGATCTCTGAATATCAGCTGCCGATTTTATACAGTGTCCCGGTTTTTTTAACTACTACCTTTGTCTAATTCCGTTGGCTGTGGCGGTGATTCGGCTGTTTCCGTCTGCCCGGAAGAGGTTTCTGCATGCAGCCATTCTCTCCAGATTGCCACCAGCAAGGCCATGAGTACCGGGCCAACAAACAGACCTATCAGTCCCATAGTTTTCACGCCACCGATCAAGCCAAAAAATGTTGGCAGAAAAGGCAGCTTGATTGGACCACCAACCAGTTTAGGACGCAGCGTTTTATCGACGATAAACAGCTCCACACTGCCCCAGACAAACAGACCGATACCGGCGGCCAGATCACCGGTTCCAACCAGATAAAGCGAGATCAGAGTAAAAGCAAGTGGTGCCCCACCCGGAATAAGCGCCATGAACGCGGTCAGTACGCCCATTGCCACTGGTGATGGTACGCCGGCAATCCAGTAGGCAACTCCCAGCACAACCCCTTCCCCTGCTGCGATCAATCCCATACCAATTACTGTAGAACTGATCGTGGCGGGTACCACACGTGAAAACCGTTGCCAGCGCACCGGCAGAATACGTTCACCAAGTACATCCAGCTGACGCGCAAACTTTGCACCGTCTTTATACAGAAAAAACAGCGTAATCAGCATAAACAGCACGGTCAGTAAGATACCGACCAGGTTCCAGCTCAGCATCAGCACCCATTTGGAAATTCCTCCCAGATGCTGGCCACTAATCAGCGTAATCAGGTAGCCCAGATCATGTGGCTGACTCAGGTGGGTTTGCCATTGCTCATCAAGCCAGCTTCCGACCCAGGGCAGGTCAACAAGCCATACAGGCACTTCTGCACCATGCTGATTGGCGTGCATCAGCCATTCTATCCAGCCTTTGATTTCCTGCAGCGCATAAGAAAATGCCAGTGAAATAGGAATAACCAGACCTAACAAAATAACCATCAGAGCCAATGTAGCGGCCAGGGCTGTATTACCATTACACAGGTCCAGCAGACGTTGATAAATCGGCCAGCTGGCAAAACAGATGATCAGGGCGGCCAGCACCGGCACCAGAAAATCGATAAAAAAGAACACGCCGGCGGCCAGAACCAGTATCAGTAAAATCCGGCTGATGGTGCTGTTAGCAAAAATCGGACGCATAATTTTTCCACCCTTCATCACAAAACTACTTACCAAACAACATAATTGTCTAAAAACCCTGTTCTATGAGCATTTTAGCGCTGTTTGACCAAAGCACAGATTCAAAATATAATCAATGCGTTGCGTTCTTGAGCCACAATATAGCAACTTTACGCACTACAGCGATAGTCGCTATATCAGCCTATACTTAAAAATAAATATTCAAAACTCTCTTACAGAGGGCATAATCAAGCACTAAGCCCTCTGTTTTCAGGCGAAACAACCATTTTAGTTTGTCTGTGATTTCTTTTTTATACTTTGGGGGACTATGTCGTTAATTACTCTAATACTGTTACCCTTCGTCGGCAGCCTGATCGCAGCATGCATGCCGGCCAATGCCCGCAACCGGGAATCCTGGTTTGCTGCTGCCATTGCACTGTGCGGCCTTATCATCACTATCATGCAGTATCCGCTGATTAGTGAGGGTCAGGTACTTAAATTTCAGATTGACTGGCTTGCAGCACAAAATCTTTATTTCACTCTGAGGATGGATGGCCTGGCCTGGTTATTCACCCTGCTGATTCAGGGCATCAGCCTGCTGGTGGTTGTCTATGCCCGTTACTATATGTCTCCTAAAGATCCTGTTCCGCGCTTTTTCTCATTCCTGCTGGCTTTTATGGGTGCCATGCTTGGTGTTGTATTGTCAGGAAACCTGATTCAGCTGGTAATGTTCTGGGAACTGACCAGCCTGACATCCTTTCTGCTAATCGGTTACTGGCACCACCGCGCCGACGCACGCCGCGGTGCACGGATGGCATTCACAGTAACCTCTATCGGTGGTCTTTGCCTGTTAGTGGGCGTCATGCTGTTGGGTTACATTGTTGGCAGTTATGACCTTGATGTAGTACTGGCGTCAGGTGATATCATTCGTAACCATGATTGGTATCTGCCAACACTGATTCTGATTGCGCTGGGTGCCATGACCAAAAGTGCTCAGTTTCCGTTTCATTTCTGGCTGCCTCACGCAATGGCAGCACCTACTCCGGTATCGGCATATCTGCACTCAGCTACCATGGTTAAGGCCGGTATTTTCCTGTTAATGCGCTTATGGCCGGTCTTGTCAGGCACACCTGAATGGACCTGGCTAATCGGTACTGCGGGTCTGTGTACTTTGCTTATAGGGGCATTTATTGCCATATTCCAGCACGATATGAAAGGGTTGCTGGCGTACTC
>CAZXTH010000154.1:0-7617 GCA_964643585.1 uncultured Pseudoalteromonadaceae bacterium | reverse complement strand
GCATAGGTACCGTGGCTACGATTCTGCAATTACTTAAATTGCCTGACGGTACTGTAAAGGTACTGGTAGAAGGCGGACGCAGAGCACGGCTGGCTGAATTCACTGAAACAGAAGAAACCTTTGCCGCTTATGTTGATACAATTCCTGTTGAGGAAATGGAGAGTCGTGAACAGGAAGTGTTTCTGCGTTCTGCTATTAATCAGTTTGAAGGCTATATCAAACTGAATAAAAAGATACCACCAGAGGTACTGACTGCCTTAAGTGGCATCGATGATGCAGCACGTCTGGCTGATACCATGGCTGCCCATATGCCGCTGAAAGTGGAAGATAAGCAGAAAGTTCTGGAGATACTTAACGTCACAGAACGGCTTGAATTCCTGATGGCTATGATGGAAAGCGAAATTGATATTCTGCAGGTTGAACGTCGGATCCGCAGCCGCGTTAAAAAGCAGATGGAAAAGAGCCAGCGTGAGTATTACCTGAATGAGCAAATGAAAGCTATTCAGCGTGAATTGGGTGAGCTGGAAGATGCTCCTGATGAATTTGAAACGCTGGCTAAAAAGATTGAACAGGCCAGTATGCCTGCAGAAGCTGCGGACAAAGCCAGAGCAGAGTTGCAGAAGCTGAAGATGATGTCGCCAATGTCAGCCGAGGCAACCGTTGTACGCAGCTATATAGACTGGTTGTGCAACGTGCCGTGGAAACCACGTAGCAAAGTGAAAAAGAACCTGGCTGCGGCAGAACAGATTCTGAATGCCGATCATTATGGTCTGGATAAGGTTAAAGAGCGGATTATCGAATATCTTGCTGTTCAGCAACGCGTTAATAAGCTGAAAGGCCCAATTCTGTGCCTGGTTGGCCCTCCGGGCGTAGGTAAGACATCACTGGGACAATCTGTCGCCAAAGCTACCGGCCGCAAATATGTGCG
Organism: uncultured Pseudoalteromonadaceae bacterium; assembly: GCA_964643585.1. Taxonomy (GTDB): domain Bacteria; phylum Pseudomonadota; class Gammaproteobacteria; order Enterobacterales; family Alteromonadaceae; genus Alishewanella. The sequence continues at coordinate 6,689 of CAZXTH010000154.1, read as the reverse complement.
GATGGCATTAGGCGGCGTACGGGATGAAGCTGAAATTCGTGGCCACCGGCGTACCTACATTGGTTCAATGCCAGGTAAAATCATCCAGAAAATGGCTAAGGTTGGCGTTCGTAACCCGCTGTTCCTGCTGGATGAAATTGACAAAATGGCCTCTGATTTCCGTGGCGATCCGGCTGCTGCATTGCTTGAGGTGCTGGACCCTGAGCAAAATGCGGCGTTCAGTGATCACTACCTTGAAGTAGACTACGACCTGTCTGATGTAATGTTCTTTGCTACCTCGAACAGCCTGAATATTCCGCCGGCGTTACTTGATCGTATGGAAGTTATCCGGTTGTCAGGTTATACCGAAGATGAAAAGCTGAATATCGCCAGACAGCATCTGATACCGAAGCAAATCAGCCGTAATGGTCTGAAGCCTTCAGAAATCAGTATTGAAGACAGTGCGATAGTCGGAATTATCCGTTACTACACCCGTGAAGCCGGTGTACGTAGCCTGGAACGTGAAATTTCTAAACTATGCCGTAAAGCGGTAAAACAGATTCTGCTTTCCAAAACGCCACTGGTAACCGTTAATCAGGATAATCTGGAAGAGTTCCTGGGCGTTCAGCGGTTTGATTATGGTAAAGCTGAAGACAGTAACCGGATTGGGCAGGTTACCGGTTTGGCGTGGACAGAGGTAGGCGGTGATTTACTGACTATCGAAACGGCATCTGTACCGGGTAAAGGCAAACTGACATTCACCGGTTCGCTTGGTGATGTAATGAAAGAATCTATTCAGGCTGCCATGACGGTTGTGCGTAGCCGTGCTGAAGTACTGCGGATTAGTGAAGATTTCTATGAGAAGCGCGATATCCATGTGCATGTACCTGAAGGCGCAACTCCGAAAGATGGCCCGAGTGCAGGTATCGCGATGGTGACGGCACTGGTATCCAGCCTGACAGGCAATCCGGTAAGAGCTGATGTAGCGATGACCGGTGAAATTACTCTGCGTGGCGAAGTATTGCCTATCGGTGGTTTGAAAGAGAAATTACTGGCAGCGCATCGTGGTGGCATTAAGCGGGTTTTAATTCCTCATGACAACGTACGTGACCTGAAAGATATCCCGGATAATGTCAAAGGGGACATTGAAATAAGACCGGTAAAATGGATTGATGAGGTGCTTGAACTGGCATTACAGGAGCCGACAGCCCGCGTAACAGTGGCTACAACGGCAAAAAATGCAGCAAAAAGCAAAAAAACCGAAAAAAATCCGCTTTAGGGGCTTTTCATTCCCGTTGGCTGTGCTAAGTTATGGACAGTTTCGACACAGCCCTTGTATAGCAAGGGCTGCAGTCAAAGCAGAACTTATTAGTTTTATCAGTTAACTTCTTGCATACATTATTGATGCTTGCTATAACGAAATAGCTGAACAATGAAACTAATAACTTGTGGTTGTTGAAAATAATAACAATTGAAGGGGATGATATTGTGAACAAGTCTCAACTTATCGACAAAATTGCTGCTGGTGCAGACATTTCTAAAGCCGCAGCTGGTCGTGCTTTAGACGCGTTCATCGACGCTGTTACCGAAGCTCTGAAGGATGGTGACTCTGTAGCATTAGTCGGTTTCGGTACTTACAGTGTTCGTGAGCGTGCTGCACGTACCGGACGTAATCCGCAAACTGGTGCTACTATTCAAATTGCTTCTGCAAAAATTCCTTCATTCAAGCCTGGTAAAGCGCTGAAAGACGCGGTTAACTAATCGGCAGACTGCCAGGCACGGGTAGCCGGTATCTTACTGGTTTATTCAGCCAAGGCTTCTATAAAAAAAGCGCATCTGATAAGATGCGTTTTTTTTTAAGTTAACTAACTGAATTGGATAGCGGGAACACGCAAAGATGTTAGAGAAAATCAGAGAAGGCTCTCAGGGAATTATTGCCAAATCCATCCTGGGGTTGGTTATTCTTACATTTGCGCTGGCCGGAGTAGGAAATTACCTGTCCAGTACCAAAGAACAACCTGTCGCAGTAGTAAATGGCGAAGAAATTTCACGCACGGCATTTGACCAGGCATTTCAGAACGAACGTAACCGGATGCAGGAACAGTTTGGCGAGATGTACGCTATGCTGGCTGCTGATTCTGCCTATATGAGCAGTTTCCGTAATGATGTACTTGAGCGTCTGATCGACGAGACCCTGCAAAAACAATTTGCCAGAAAACTAGGGCTCAGAGTAAGTGATGACCAGTTACGCAATATCATTCGTGATATGCCTGAATTTCAGGTAAATGGCGTATTTAGTAATGATCGTTACCTGGCATTGTTACGCCAGGCTGGTTATGAGCCGGAAGAGTTCCGCGATTTAATGCGTGACCAACTGGCCCGTCAGCAGTTATTGCTGGGATTGTTTAGCAGTGAATTTGCTACGACTGCTGAAATGCAGCAGTTGGCAAAATTACAGCAGCAGACCCGTGATATTCAGTTTACCAGACTGGCAGCAGCAGATTTTGTGTCAGCGGTTACGGTAACCGATCAGATGCTGCAGGATTACTACAGCACACATATCGAACAATATGAAACGGAAGAAAAAGTTTCTGTGGAATATGTCGAATTGTCAGCCGCAGCACTTGCCGGTGATATTGAAGTTACTGAACAACAGATTGCTGCTTATTACAAAGAGCACCAGTCACTGTATGGTACTCCTGAGAAACGTCAGGTAGCCCACATCCTGCTTGAGTCTGAAAAGGATAACCCTGAACTGGCAGCCAAAGCTGAAGCGCTGTTAAAGCAGCTGCAACAAGGGGCTGATTTCGGTGAAATTGCCAAAGCAAATTCAGATGATACTCTGACAGCAGAAAACGGTGGTTTACTGGGACAGCTGGAACGTGGTGAGCTTGACCCTACATTCGAAGATGCAGCTTTTGCGCTGACAGAGCAAAACCGGTTATCAGGTGTGGTCAAAAGTATCTACGGTTACCATATTATCCGTTTAGTTGATCTGGAACCTTCATCTGTTAAGCCTCTGAATGAAGTGTCAGCTGAGATTGCACAGCAAATCAGACAAAATGAAGCCAGCAAACGCTTCTTTGAGTTACAGCCGCAACTGGCAGAAATCAGTTTTGAAGTTCCGGATAATCTGGATGAAGCAGCAGAATTGCTGGGTGATAAAGTGAAAAGTACCCCGCTATTCAGTCGTACAGAGGTTGCTGCTCCATTAAATCATCCTGCGGTACTTAATCGTATTTTCAGTGCATCATTTATCAGTGAAGGCCTGAACAGCGATGTTATGGAAATTGAAAGAGAGCATGTTGTTGTTGTTCGTATTAAAGAGCATGAACAGGCTCGTACCCGTACATTGGATGAAGTAAAAGCAGATGTTCAGGCAGCAGTTCTGGCCGAGCAAAGCACCAAATTGGCTACAGAAAAAGCTCAAAGCCTGTTGAGTGAACTGGCAGAAGGCAGTTTTGCTGATGTCGTAGCAGCCCACAGTCTGACTTTACAGGATGCAGCACAAACTCCACGATTTGGTGGTAGCCTAGATACTGAAGTTCGTAGCAAGGCATTCTCTCTACCTCGCCCGGCTGAAGCTGGTAAGCCTTCTGTTGATGTGGTTACACTGAACAATGGTGATGTTGCTTTGGTTGCTGTGACTGCAGTGCATGATGCAGAGGTACCGTTGGTACCGGAACCTGCTCAGTTAGACCGTCTGGCAGATCAGCAAGCTGAATTGAGTTTCAGAACGCTGATAGCAGCACTGAAAGCAGAAGCTAAAATTACCCGCCATCTGCGCGCAGAGCAGGCTCAGACAGAAGAATACTGATTCTTTATCAACTAATAAAAAACCGTGGTTATCGCCACGGTTTTTTGCTTTTAAAGCTTGTTATGACTGCTGCTTTACAGGCTGTTGATCAGTTTACGGGTGTAATCGTGTTTAGGATGTGCAAAGACTTCTGCGGTTGGGCCATAATCCAGCATTTTGCCCTGCTGTAATACCAGCAGGTTGTCACTGAAATGTTTAACCAGCCGTAAATGATTGCTGATAAGCAGATAAGCCAGTCCGGTTTGTTGTTGCAGCTCTAGTAGCAAGTTAACCATCTGTGCCCGCAGAGAGGGATCCAGAGCGGTCAGCGCTTCATCAAGAATCAGCAGCTTTGGATCCAGAATCAGAGCTCTGGCTAATGCAACCCGCTGCAATTGCCCACCGGAGAACATATGCGGATAAAACTCTGCGTGTTCGTCCAGCAGCCCCAGCATTTTTAACGTCCGGGCAATTTTCTGTTGCCGCTGCGGTTTATCCATTACAGTACTGAACTGAAGGACATCGTTCAGCATCTGGCCTACTTTCTGGTTTGGATTAAGTGAACGTCCGGCATCCTGAAAAATAAAACGGATGACGTGGTTATATTTGCGGTAATCACTGATTTCTACTGGCTCCCCAGCCAGCATGATGTCGCCATGATCTGGCTTTTCAATACCTACCAGTAATTTAGCCAAAGTGCTTTTACCTGAACCGGTTTCACCTACTATTGCCAGCGTTTCACCGCTATTGATACTGAAACTGATACCATCCAGTGCGGTAATACTTTTTTGCCGGAATAATCCCAGCTGTTTTTTATATTTTTTAGCCAGTTGTCTGACTTCCAGCAGTACACTCATTCCTGAAATTTCCCTGAAAGTGGAAAGTGACAACTGAAATAATGGTTCTGCTGACGTTCCAGCATTGGGGTTTTGACACACTCCTTGCGCGCATTCGGGCATCTTGGACCCAAACGGCAGCCTATTGGTAAATGCTGCAGAGTTGGAATGCTTCCTGGTAAAGCGTACAGCGGCGTTTTAGGTGGAATATCCGGCTGAAATTCCGGAACACTTTTTACCAGTGCATGTGTATAGGGATGCAAAGGGCTGGTCAGAATTTCTGCTGTATCTCCGGCTTCTACCAGCTGGCCGGAATACAGTACGCTCAGGCGCTGGGTATAACGCGCAATGGTGCCCAGTTCATGGCTGATTAACAGAATGGACATACCTTTCAACTGATTCAGACTGGATAGCAGTCTGAATAACTGGGCCTGTGTTGTGCTTTCAAGGGCTGTAGTGGGCTCATCGGCAATCAGTAGCTTGGGGTTTTTGGCTACGGCCATCGCAATCATTATTTTCTGACAAATACCTTCTGAGAGCTGATAAGGGTAGCTTTGCAGAATAGCCTTATGGTCACGTATACCAACTTTGTGTAACAGTGCTACTGCTTTACTGCGGCGCAGATAAAACCGTTTCCACCATGGGCCTTCAAGCATGTCATCAGGAATAGCTTCTTCCAGTTGATCGATAATAGAGGCTGTCGGGTCCAGACTGCGGATAGGATCCTGATAAATCATGGCGATATCGCGGCCGATAATCTGTCGCTGGGTATTGTAGGGAAGTTGCAATAAGTCCTGTCCCCGCCAGTGAAAGCGGTCTGCTTTTACCAGCCAGCGCTTATTCAGTACGCCGATAATCGCTTTGGCTATCAGACTTTTGCCTGAACCAGATTCACCAACCAAGCCACGGGTTTCACCTTCCCGCAGGCTAAGGCTGACTCTGTCAACGGCTCTTATGCGTCCATCCGGTGTGTTGAGTTCAATTGTCAGGTTTCTGATATCCAGTAACAGCATTAGTTATCCCGCCGTCTTTTTATTGCCTGTTTGAGGCCATCACCTACCAGATTTACTGACAATGCTGCCAGAAAAATCAGCAGACCGGGAACAATGACTGTAGCGGGCTCCAGATAAATCAGATCCAGTGAGTCTGCAATTATCACACCCCATTCTGTGGTGGGGGATTGTGCTCCGAGCCCCAGAAACCCTAGTGTGGCAACATCCAGAATGGCGACAGACATTGCCATAGTAGCCAGTACTATTACTTCTTCACCTATATTAGGCAGAATTACCCGGGTATAAACCTGCCAGTTACTGGCACCATCCAGCCGGTAAGCTGTTACATAATCTTGTTTCAACTGTTCTTCTATCGCGTTTCTGATGCCATGTACTACCTGTGGCAATAACGACAGAATGATGGCCCAGATAGTATTCATCAGGCCCGGCCCAAGCACCGCTACAATAATCACTGCCAGCAATAACGATGGAATGGTCAGCGCCAGATCGAGCAAATGGTTAAAAACACTGGATTTTACGCCTCTGCTCATCCCAGCCAGAGAGCCCAGCGTCAGGCCGGCCAGTAATGCAACAACAACTGTCAGCAGCGCAATACCAAAAGTGTAGCGGGCACCATCCAGCAGACGGGAAAAAATATCACGTCCCAAATCATCAGTACCAAACAAATGCTGAACCTGACCTTCTTCGTGCCATGATGGGGGCAATAGCAATAGTTGTTCAGATTGCTGATAAGGGTCGTAAGGTGTCATTACCGGAGCCAGGAGGCTTACCAGAAAAAAACCGCAAAGCAGAATTAATCCCGCTACTGCGCTATGCTGCCTGGTGAATTCACGCCACAGCTGGCGCAGGGGAGAGCGATTATATTCTTCAGGATGAAACAGGTCCTTGAACATATCAGCCTTTCCTTGCCAATGGATTAAATACCCGGTGCAGTATTTCTGTCAGCATATTTACCGTGATAACCAGGGTGGACAGAATCAGCAAGCCAGCCTGTATTGCCGGATAGTTACGCTGATCAATACTTTCAATCAGCCAGCGGCCAATACCCGGCCAGGAAAAAATCAT
>CAZXTH010000153.1:0-7743 GCA_964643585.1 uncultured Pseudoalteromonadaceae bacterium | reverse complement strand
CAGTTCTTTTAGTAATGACATCGTATGTGGCAGCCGGCTGATGTCCTGCCGGACCTTGATAAAAGCGTCGAATGCCTGCCGGGCGATATCCGGAATCTCTCTCTGGTCAAGATTCAGCTGCTGTAAACCAGACTCCAGCCCGGCAAGACGCCAGTGACTGACATCGTGTCTGATATCTGGCTGCTGACGAGCCAGTAGCTTACGGTGTTGCCACCAGTAATGATGGTCGTATATTGCCGTTTCAGGTAGCAGCTGGCGCAATTTTTCCTGCATTGCTTGCTCTGCGGCTTCCAGCACAGGGGTGTTATCGTACAGGGTGTTATCTAAATCGAAAGAAAGTACCGAAACCGGCTGCAGTGCTTTATAAATATTCATGGCGTTTTCTTTCTGGCCCGCGGGTGGGCGTTGTCATAAACTTTAGCCAGATGCTGAAAGTCCAGATGGGTGTAAACCTGAGTGGTACTGAGATTGGCATGACCGAGTAACTCCTGTACCGCTCGCAGGTCACTGCTGGATTCCAGCATATGGCTGGCGAAGGAATGCCGTAGCATATGTGGATGCAGATGCTGCCCAAGCCCTTGCTGAGCTGCCCACATGTCGAGCCTTTGCCGGACATGACGTGCCGAAATGCGCCGTTGCTGTTTACTGATAAACAGCGCTTGCTTATCGCTTTCCGGTAGCTTTTCTGTCAACGCCGGGCGAACCTGCAGCCATTGCTGCAAGGCTTGTAAGGCCACTGAACCGACGGGTAATATCCGTTGTTTATTGCCTTTACCTGTGACGGTAATTAAGCGCGCCTGCCAATCTATATCGTGCAGTTCTGCATTAACCAGCTCTTCCAGCCGTAAACCGGATGAGTAAAACAGTTCCATTATCGCTTTATCCCGGCACGCCAGAATATTGTCGCTGGTATCTATATCCAGTAACCGGGTGACTTGGTCGACATCAAGATTCTTCGGCAAATTACGGCCAGCTTTGGGAACAGTCAGGTAGCCTGCCGGGTTATCACTACGAATTCCTTGCAACTGGAAATAACGATAAAAACTGCGGATGGCGGCAGCACACAGCGCAATACTGCGGGGTTTAAGCCCCTGGCGGCGGCAGGCAGCTATATGCTGTTGTAATTGCTGTTCCGTCAGGTTTAGCCAATGCAACCTGGGTTGATCTTGCAGGCTAAGCGCTAATTGCTCCAGCTGTCGCTGATAGGTTTGTAGTGTGTGGGGACGATAACCCCGTTCAAAACGCAGGTAATCCAGAAACCGTGACAGGGGCTGCTGCCACGGTTCAGGTAATTCAGGCTTGCTCATAACGCGGTAGTAGCAACGATAGCAGCTCTGCCAGATGGCTGATAAACAGCTTATCCATACTTGGCTGGAAGTGATCATCCTGCTCACTACCGAAAGCCAGTAAGGCAACAGGTTTCTGCTGATGTTGAATCAGCATTAATGCTACAGAGCGGATATTGTCGCCAAAAATAGTTTGCTGTTCTTCTTTATTCAGCCTGCCAAGATAAACCGCCGAGGATTGCAGACGGCGGGACAATAATAACTGATAAGGATCTACAGGTTCTGTCGTTTCAGAAAAGCGAATCAAACGGCAACTGTGAACACCGTGCATTGTTGTCGCAAATTGTTGCAGGCTATGGTTAATTTCTTCCAGTGTTCCGGCCTGGTATAACCTGAAATGCAGCTGATTAAGCGCCAGAAAAATGTGCTCATTCTGACGGGCAACTGACATCAGCCGGGTAATATCATCTTCCAGTAGCTGCATTTTCTCACGTTGCAGTTCGAGCTGTCGCTCAACCAGTGATACGCTGCCGCGTTGCTGGTGAGGAATTCTCAGCTGGCTGAGCAGTTCCGGATACAACTGGAAAAACTCAGGATGATCCTGCAGGTAGTCATATACTACGCTGGCGGCAACCAGATCTTTGTCCTGGGTTAATGTTTCACTCATAAGGTTATCTGTCCATCAAAAACGTGTTCTGCCGGGCCGGTCATTTTGACGGGTTGCCCCGGACCATTCCATCGTATCTGCAGGCTACCGCCGGGTAAATCTACCCGAACCTGCTGCTGCAGTTTTTTCTGTAGTTGTCCTACAACTACTGCGGCGCAGGCTCCGGTACCACAAGCCAGTGTTTCGCCTACGCCACGTTCCCATACCCGCAGCTTAATATGTTGCGGACTTATAATTTGCATAAAGCCGATATTGGCTTTTTCCGGGAAGCGTTCATGTAATTCAAGAAGCGGGCCAAGCTGCTCAACCGGCGCGGTACTGATTTCTGACACTTCGGTTACGGCATGGGGATTGCCCATGGAAACCGCACCACAGAGTACGGTATGCTCGGCAGCCCGCAGAATATAGGTAACTTCCTGCTTCTGGGCTTTAAAAGGCACTCTGGCAGGGTCCAGTTGCGGGATACCCATATTGACAGTAACCTGACCATCCTGCTCAACATAAAGCGTTATTTTGCCTGATTTGGTGCTGACATTAATTTTGGTTTTGTTGGTCAGTCCCCGGGCCCTGACAAAGCGGGCAAAGCAACGTGCTCCGTTGCCACATTGCTCTACTTCAGAACCATCAGCATTAAAAATACGGTAGTGAAAATCCAGATCCGGGTCATAAGGAGGTTCGACTACCAGTAACTGGTCAAAACCGACACCAAAGTTACGATCCGCCAGTTGGCGGATCTGTTCTTTGGTCAAAAAGACATTCTGGCTGACACTGTCAACCATCATAAAGTCATTCCCGAGACCATGCATTTTTGAAAAATGTAATAACATGGGTGCCTTTATTCTGCCAGTAAATGCTCTGAGCGCCACAGATCCAGCCATTGTTCGCGTTCACGAATCAAATGGTGGCGGCCGCCATCAACCAGAACTTCAGCAGCCCGAGGGCGGGAATTATAGTTAGAACTCATGGTAAAACCGTAGGCTCCTGCTGAACGCACTGCCAGTAAATCACCTTCAGCAATAGCCAGTTGGCGGTCTTTTCCCAAAAAGTCACCTGTTTCGCAAACCGGACCAACCACATCGTAAGTTTGAGTTTGTAGCTGCGGTTGCTGTACCACTGGCACAATATTCTGCCAGGCACTGTAAAGTGCCGGACGGATTAAATCATTCATTGCAGCATCAACTATCGCGAAATGTTTTTCCTGGCCGGGTTTCAGATACTCAACTTTGGTTAGTAGTACACCGGCATTCGCCATAATGGCGCGACCGGGCTCAAAAATCAGTTCCAGCTGTGAATAGTCTTTCAGGCGAGAAACAACTTTAGCCACATAGTCCTGTGGTGCAGGAGGCGTTTCCTGATCGTAGGTCACACCAAGGCCGCCGCCAACATCGATATGGTGCAGATGAATACCTTCGGCTGACAGCTGATCAATCAGATGCAGTACTTTATCCAGTGCATCAAGGAAAGGCTGGGTTTCGGTTAACTGAGAGCCTATATGGCAATCAACACCGACTACTTTCAGATGGCTGGCATCACTGGCTTTACGGTAAATAGCCAGAGCATTATTGATATCAATACCAAACTTATTCGCTTTCAGGCCGGTAGAAATATAAGGGTGAGTTTTGGCATCAATATCCGGATTTACCCGTAATGAGACTGCTGCCACTTTATTTACGCTACTGGCAACTTGTTGCAACCGCTCCAGTTCAGCTTCTGATTCAACATTAAAGCATTTGATGCCAACATCCAGAGCAAAGCGCATTTCATCAGCAGTTTTGCCAACACCAGAGAAGACCACTTTGGCCGGGTCTCCGCCAGCTGCTATTACCCGGCGCAATTCGCCTCCGGATACGATATCAAAGCCACTGCCTAATCTGGCAAGCAGGTTTAGCAATGCCAGATTACTGTTAGCCTTAACTGCATAGCACACCAGGCTCTGCGGGTGAGCAGAAGCTGCTGTGGCAAAGGCTTCATAGCGTTCTGTAATAGCAGCCCGTGAATAAACATAGCTTGGAGTACCGAATTGTTCGGCAATCGCTGTTAAAGATACCTGTTCTGCAAAAAGTGTATTGTTATGATAGTTAAATTGATCCACTTACTTCACCTTATTGTTCAACTTGTTGGTTTGGGTTCTTTTGTTGCTCCGGCTCTGACACTTCAGGGGCTGGTTGTGGTAAGGTAAGAGGACCTTTCTGACCACAGGCCGTCAGCGTTGCGCAAAGCAGCAAGCCGGAAAGCAGTAAGAGTGAACGTGTGGTTGTGGTAGTTTGCATGTTTTTTATTTATCAGGACAATTGCATCCTATAATCGCATCCTTGGCGATAAAAGCAAACAGGTGAAGCCGATGAATGACCTAGAATATGATGAATTAGCCGATAGTACTCTGCTGGCGGTAGAAAACCAGCTTGAAAACGCCGTAGTGGATCTGGATTATGAGTCCAACGGTGGCTTGCTCAGCATTACCTTTCCTGATCAGAGTAAGATTATTATCAATAAGCAGCCTCCGCTGCACCAGCTTTGGGTTGCCACCCGTTTTAATGGCCATCACTTTGAGTGGCGAGAGAATCAATGGATAGATAACCGCACCGGCGCGGAATTCTGGCAGCTACTGAGTGATGCTGCATCCCGTCAGGCCGGAACTGAGCTGAAATTCGGATAAATCTGTATGGCGTTACTTCCTTTTGTTGATGTTCCTGCTCAGGGCAAAACCCGGGCAGCGGTAGTCTGGTTGCATGGACTTGGTGATTCTGGTCATGGCTTTGCTCCGATAGTTCCTGAATTGCGGTTACCTGCAGATGCCGGTATCCGCTTTTTATTTCCACATGCGCCAGAGCGGCCTATCACCATTAATAATGGTTTCAGGATGCGTGGCTGGTACGACATTAAAACGATGGATCTGGCCCAGCGGGCAGATGAAGCGGGTGTACGCGAGTCTGCTACAGCGGTACAGCAACTGCTTGATAAACTGATTACCGAGGGCATTCCGGCAGAAAAAATTATTCTGGCGGGATTCAGTCAGGGCGGTGTGATTGCACTGCATCTGCTGCCAAGGCTGCCATACCGTATCGCCGGAGTGATGGCGCTTTCTACTTATATGTGTGTGCCGGATAAGCTGACCGCTGAGCAGAATAACCTGAATAAATCTACGCCGGTGCTAATTGCTCATGGCACGCAGGATGAAGTTGTTCCGTATGCTGCCGGGCAGCAGGCATTTCATGCCTTGAAGCAGAATGGTTATAACGTCAGTTGGCATGAATACCGGATGCCGCATAGTGTATGTGCCCAGCAAGTGGCCGATTTAAGCAGTTTTATTCAGCGCCGTTTGCTGGCTGCCGTGGAGTAACAGATGCAACAGGTAATACGAATAGCAACCCGTAAAAGTGCGCTGGCACTGTGGCAGGCCGAGTATGTTAAAGCTCAGCTGCAGCATTTTCACCCTGAGCTGCAGGTAGAACTGGTACCAATGTCTACACAGGGCGATAAAATTCTTGATACGCCACTGGCGAAAATTGGTGGCAAAGGTTTGTTTGTCAAAGAGCTGGAAACCGCCATTCTGGAAAACCGTGCTGATATAGCCGTACACAGCATGAAAGATGTGCCAGTGGATTTTCCGCCGGGGCTGATGCTGTCGGTAATTTGTCAGCGCGAAGATCCGAGAGATGCTTTTGTCTCTAACCAGTTTCGCAGTATTGAGCAACTACCCGCGGGGGCGGTGGTTGGAACCTCCAGTCTGCGCCGTCAGAGTCAACTGAAAGCATTAAGACCCGATTTAACCATTCGGGATTTGCGGGGCAATGTGAATACCCGGCTCGCAAAGTTGGATAACGGTGAGTTTGCGGCAGTTATTTTGGCGGCAGCTGGCCTGAAACGGCTGGGTTTTCAGCAGCGTATTGCGGGTTATCTGCAGCCGGAATTAAGCCTGCCTGCCAATGGGCAAGGCGCTGTGGGTATTGAATGCCGGAGTGACGATCCAGTTATTTCACGGTTACTGGCTCCGTTGGAGCATTGGCCTACGCGGGTATGCGTGCAGGCTGAGCGTGCCATGAACCGCCGGTTACAGGGCGGTTGTCAGGTACCCATCGGCGCTTATGCTGAATTGGACAGCAAAAATCAGCTTTGGCTGAGAGGGTTAGTCGGGTCGCTGGATGGGCGGCAATTAATTCGCCATGAAGTCCGTGGATCTGCTGAGCAGGCAGAAACTATGGGGCAACAATTGGCAGAAGTTCTTTTACAGCAGGGTGCAGCAGAGATTCTGGCTGCGGTTTATCAGAGCCGGCCGTAATGAGTTCCGGCTCCCTGGTGCTGATTACCCGACCGGCCGGTAAAGCAGATAATTTACTGGCCAGTCTGGACGATGCAGGTATTGCTTATACCTACCAACCGCTGATTACCACTCAGCAGGTGCAGCTTAAACCTAAAGATATACAACTTTTGCAACAGGCTGAACTGATTATTTTTGTCAGTGTCAGTGCTGTAACATCTTTACAGCACCAGTTACAACAGGTGCCCTTTAGTTGCCCGGTGATTGCTGTTGGTGAAACCACTGCTTCTGTACTCGCCCGCTGGCTGCATTGCGAGGTTATGGTTCCGGAAGATCAACGCAGCGAAGGCATCCTGGCATTGCCGCAACTGCAACACGTTCAGGATAAACTGATTGTGATTGTGCGGGGTAACAGCGGCCGTGAACTGATGAAACAAACATTGCTGGCAAGAGGTGCTAACATCCGTTATGTACAGAGTTACAGCCGGGTACCGCTACCATTGGATGGACAGATGCTTTGCCGGCAGTGGCAAGAGCAGCAAATCCGCTGTATTGTTGTGACGAGCAATGAGATTTTGCAGCAGCTTTTTGCACTGGCGCCTATTGAGCAACATAACTGGCTGCAGCGCCAGTACTGGATTATGGTTAGCCCCAGAATGCGTGATAATGCTCTGGCTCTGGGGATTATAGCGGAAAAGATTATCCTGGCAGATAACGCCAATGATCAGGCGCTGCTGGCGGCAATCAGCCGTTTTAAGAGGGAATATCAATGAATGATACCGTAAAGGTTGAAGAAGACGTTGTAGCGCCGCTGGAAAAAATCAAACAACAACTGAACGAACCTCCTGCTGCCCGGAGTGGTTGGGCCGGCTTTCTGGCCACGATAGCATTATTATTGATATTACTGCTTGCTGCAGCACTGGCTGCGGGTGCCTATTACCTGTGGCCGCAATGGCAAGATATGCAACAGCGGCAGAATAGTTTGTTACAGACACAACAGCAACTGCATAGTCAGGAGCAACAACAACAGGAAGCACTTTCCCTTCAGCAACAACAGCTGGAGCGGCAGCTACAACAGGCTCGTCAGGAACTGCAACAGCAACAACGGCAGCAGGCAGATCAACTAACACTACAGCTACAGGCCGTACGGCAACAACTGCTACAACGTGACAGTGCTCCGCCACGGCACTGGCTATTAGCGGAAGTGCAGTATCTGCTACAGCTGGCCGGGCAAAAAGTGTGGCTGGAGCAGGATATTGCGACCGCCCGTTTACTGCTTACTACTGCGGATGAAAAACTGGCATCGTTGGATGATAGTTCATTGCTGACAGTCAGGCAGGCAATAGCTACAGATCTGCAGCAGCTTAATGCCTTGCCGTTGATTGACCGGTCAGCTGTTTTCCTGAAGTTGCATCAGTTACAGCAACAAGTTCCCGGTTTGCCGCTGAGGCAGCAGGAACAGGCATTGTCTCTGACATTACCCCAGCCTGATAGCCAGTTGGAAAACTGGCGTAGTACCGTCAGCTATTACT
>CAZXTH010000152.1:266-7762 GCA_964643585.1 uncultured Pseudoalteromonadaceae bacterium | reverse complement strand
GGATCCCGAGATTGTGTTGTTGAACCTCTGGTAATTTGTGAAGCCTGCGCAGCGCCTGCCGCAACATTAATTATAGGGATAGTATTACCGGTATTAAAGTTGGTGCCCCCACCGTTAGAATTAATCCACTGTACGCCTAAATCGACGCCATTACCTTCAAAGACTTCTACGATGATGGCTTCAACCAGTACCTGCGCCCGGCGAATATCCAGCTGGCGAATGACCTCTTCCAGTGAACGCATCATATCTTGCTGAGCAGTAATCACCAGAGAGTTACTGTCAGCATGTGCTTCAATACTCACAGATCTACCGCCTCCGGCTGCACGACGTGCGGTTTGTGCCGCAGCGCCTGCTCCGGCTTGTGCCGCCTGAGTATCGGCAACAATAGAATCACTCACCCCTTTGAGCACATTCACCAGTTCTTCAGCTTTGGCATATTTCAGGTAATAAACCCGGGTATTACCATTACTTTCCAGCTCGGAATCAAGCCGTTTTACCAGATCAACCACCCGTTTTCTGGCTTGCAGATCACCGCTGACAATCACACTGTTGGTTCTGTCATCAGCCACAATTTTGGGCACCAGAAAATCCGGCTGTTGCTCTGCCCGGCCCTGGCTGCGGTAGATACTTTCCAGAATCCGTACCATTTCACTGGCAGAAGCAAAATTAAGTTTAATAATTTCCAGTTCCTGGTCACCGGCTTTATCTACCCGCTGAATAATATCAACCAGGCGGTTAACCACCGCAGCAGAACCTGTCATCATAATCACATTTGAAGGATCATAGTTAACAACATGACCGCCACCGGCCTGATTACTGAACTGGCGCAGCAACGGTGCCAGTTCGCGTACCGAGACATTACGAACCTGCACAACCCGGGTAACCATCTCGTCACCTACTCCGGGGTTTTCATCGCCTACTACCGGGATATTAGAGTTTTTAGCATCCTTATTACGAACTACTTTCAGTACACCGCTTTCCATCTCCACGATGGCAAAACCATATACCTCAAGCACGTTCAGGAAAAACTGATAATACTGTTCTTCATTCAGCATTTCATAACTGCGGACATTAATGCGTCCACGCACCTGCGGGTCGACAATAATGGTTTTCTTCAGATTCATCCCGACGATATTAATAAACTCGTTAATATCGGTGCCTTTGAAATTGGGAGAATACTGCACATCTGTATTGGCAGCGACAGAGAAACTAAGAGCAGCAGCAACAAGAACAGCAGTAACTGACCGCCGGTAAAAACTGAAAAATTGGCCTGATATCATTCGAATTAAACCAGTTAGTTATAATAATTTATTGTGAAAGACTAAACAGAATATCTCTGGTTTCGCCATCCCGCTCTACTTTAATTGATGCCTCTCTGGCATCACGCAGCTCGTTGATTACACGCATCGCCTGCTGCATATCATTTAATCTGATACCGTTAATTTCCACCGCCAGGTCATTACGCTGAAGCCCAAGCTGGTTAAACAGTGCCGGATCTCTTCCCGGAGACAAACGATAACCGGCCAACTGGCCATTACGCTGTACCGGAGACACCCGGATATAATCAAAAAACTTCATTGGCTCAGCCAGTAATTCATCCCGACGATTCTGGACTTCCTGTACAGCATTCAATGCCATTGGCTCAGGTTCCGGTGAAGGCGCCATAGGTGCTTCCTGCACAAGCTCTTCAGAGCCCCCGTCTTCTCTGCCCAAACCTGCATTTGCCTGCGCGATACGGGTATACTCAATTCCATCCAACATAAGCGTTTCAAAGCGGCCGGCCTGCAGAATAAGCACCCTATCTTCCAGCACCTGTTTCAATACTGCATTAGTGCCATCAATCGTATCATCTACTGCGTAAGTTGCTTCACTGCCACGGCTTTCAATAATGGCACTGCCTTTACCGGTATCACTTTTCACTGCCACCAGACCAGTCAGTTTTACGTTTAGCTGGGTTTTTGGAGCTTCGGTCACTACAGGCGGTGGCGGAGCAGTCTGTACTTCTGCTTTTCCAAATAAAGAGTAATTGAGCAAACGATCCAGATTAACAGTTGGTGAACGGGTTTCTGATATCCCTGTCCCTCCGGGCAACACAACAGGCTCAGTTGCTACCGGAACGGGTAATAGCAGCCAGCTGAATTTAGCCAGTAGCCATGCCAGCCAAATCACCAGAACCAGTATCAGCAAACGGCGTACAGGCTCAAGCGGGATACGCTTAAGCCACAATTCTAAGTGTTGTGATGTCAGAGACAAATTCATATTCATATTATCTGTTTTACGCCGGACGCTATCTTAACCAGTTGCAGCCACAGCAACAAGGCCACAACCATATTTTACATAAAATTAACCATAAAAACCGGCTTTAAACCAGCCTTTAGACTATAATGCTCTTCTGTCCGCAATAGCCGGTTTTATTATGACGCAACAAAAAGCTGATACAACACCTTCACCATCCCTGCGTCTGGACAAATGGCTGTGGGCCTGTCGCTTTTACAAAACCCGCAGCCTGGCTAAAGATATGATTGAGGGCGGCAAAGTACATTATAATGGGCAACGCTGCAAAGCAAGCAAACAGGTAGACATTGGTGCAACAATCCGTCTGACACAAGGATCTGACGAAAAAGTCGTCATTGTTCTTGGTTTATCTGAAAAACGTTTATCAGCACCGCTGGCTCAGGCGTTGTATCAGGAAACGCAAGAAAGTATAGAGTTACGGCAAACCAGAGCGGAATTGCGTAAAACCAATACTCTCTATGCTCCACATCCGGATACCAAGCCAGATAAAAAAATGCGGCGCCAGTTACTTCTTTTAAAATCACAGCAGTAAGAGAACACTTATGACTCAGGATACCTTACAGCGCTTTCTGTTCCAGCACAGACATGTCAGAGGAGAAATAGTTCACCTTGCAAGCAGTCTGGAGCAGATGTTGCTGAACCATGATTACACCCTGCCGGTAAAACAACTTCTGGCAGAGCTGGTTGCAGCTACCAGCCTGCTGACAGCCACACTGAAATTTGATGGTGATATCGCTATCCAGTTACAGGGCAACGGCCCGGTACGTTTTGCCGCAGTAAATGGCACTGATCAGCAAAAATTCCGTGCTGTCGTGAGAATGCAGTCTGAACTACAAGGTGATAGCTTCCGCGAGCTTATTGGCGAAGGCTATCTGTTGGTAACCATCACGCCAAAACAGGGAGAGCGTTATCAGGGCATTATCCCCCTGACCGGTAATAGCCTTACAGAAACACTGGAAGCTTATTTTGCCCAGTCAGAGCAGTTACCTACCCGGGTTTATCTCTACACTGACATTCAGCAGGGTAATAACCGGGCAGCTGGTTTATTGCTACAGGTATTGCCTGTTGATCAGCAAAAAGCCAAAACAGATTTTGACGATCTGGCAACACTTACCGATACCCTGACACAGGATGAAATGCTGAATCTGCCAACGGAAGAATTACTATACCGGCTGTTTCACCAGGAAAACGTTGAGCTGTTCCCTGCTCAGCCAGTAGAGTTCTTCTGTGGCTGCTCACGCGAGAAATGTGAAACCGCGATAATCAGCCTTGGCCGTGACATCATTGCAGAACATATTGCAGAAGGTCAGTTAGTTATTAGCTGTGAATACTGCAACAAACAGTACAGCTTTGCGGCAGACCAACTGACACAGCTAATGCAGCAGCTATAAAAGAAGCCTCTATTTTACCGGCAGATAAACTGTAACAACCAGCCCGCCATAAGCATGGTTATACAGTTTTATCTCGCCGCCGTGCATATCGACAATTTTTTTGATAATTGCCAACCCCAGACCAGAACCCCCACTGCCTCTGGCACTATCACCCTGCCGGAAGGGCTCAAACATCGCTTTCATATCCTGCTCGGGAATGCCCGGCCCATGGTCACGAATCTGCAGATACACCTGTTTTTTACTGCGTTCATACCCGGTACTGATCTCAATATCACCTTCACTGTAACGGAAAGCATTTTCCAGCAGATTATTCAGTAACCGTTTAATCGCTATCCGACGCAACAAAATATCAGGCAGTTTTTTTTCCAGCTGTGTAACCAGTTTACGCTGTTGCACATGTTCTGCCTGTACCAGCTCCGTAATCAGCGTATTCAGATTATCACGCTGTGGTACTTCCTCTTTATGATGCCGCAGGTAATCAATAAACTGATCGATAATAGCATTCATATCTTCGATATCATTAACAATGCCATCGCGTATCCAGCTGTCTTGCTCTGACATCATTTCCGATGCCAGACGAATACGGGTCAGCGGGGTGCGTAAGTCATGCGATACCCCAGCCATGAGCAGTGCACGATCCTGTTCCAGCTGTTTAATACCACTAGCCATATGATTAAAGGCTCTGGTTACCGCCATAATTTCAGTCGCACCTTTATCTTCAGCCAGTACTGGCGGGCTTTCGCCTTTGGCGACTTTCAAAGCGGCAAGCTGTAGACTTTTGAGCGGCCGGTTCAGCCGGTGGGCAAACAGCCAGCCCCCACCGACACTGAGAATACCAATCATCAACAGATAAAATGTCAGTAGCGGAAAGTCCGTTTCATCCAGCCCGCTCAACGGAACCTTAACCCAGTAATGCGGTGCCTGTGGTGGCCGGACCCAGAACGCATAAGCCGTGGTTTGTGCAACCCGGACTTCAGCAGGTCCGCCAAGCTCACGAGACATCTCGGCAGAAAAATACTCATAGTGCACCGCTTCTGCCAGGCCATGCTGCATAGCTTCACGCTCTGTGTAAACTTCAATCCCGGTAACCTGCTGAAACCGTACAGCCAGATCAGCAGAAATAACCGGATTCCCATGCCCGACATCAAGAAATACCACCTTGATTTGTTTTGCAATAAGGTGGTTAATTTGCTGGGTTGTAGGCTTAATCACATAGAGCGCGACTGAGAGATAAGACACCAGTTGGTTAATCAGCAACAATAAGCCAATCAGAAATACCGTCTGGCCAAATGCACTACGGGGTAATATACGCATCTAGCTGGTGCTGCCATCAGGCACAAAGACATAACCCAGCCCCCACACCGTCTGAATATAGCGCGGGTTGGCAGCATCATCCTCCAGCATCCGTCGTAAGCGCGATACCTGCACATCAATACTGCGCTCCATTGCTGAATAATCGCGTCCTCTGGCCTGATTCATCAGTTTATCGCGTGATAATGGCTCCCGTGGGTGCGTCACCAGCACTTTCAGTACAGCATATTCACCACTGGTCAGCGGCAGTAACTGCTCACCTTTACGCATTTCACGGGTTGCCAGATTAAAACGGAAAGGCCCGAACTCCACCACGGATTCTTCCTGGCTGGGGGCGCCGGGTAACTCTTTACTTTTCCGGCGCAACACCGCTCTTATCCTGGCAAGCAGCTCACGGGGATTAAAAGGTTTTGGCAGGTAGTCATCTGCTCCCATTTCCAGGCCAATAATACGGTCTACCTCATCGCCTTTAGCTGTCAGCATAATGATAGGAACTTCATTCTCCTGCTGGCGCAGACGGCGGCAGATAGATAATCCATCTTCACCCGGCAACATTAAATCCAGCACTACAAGGTGAAAATTCTCGCGCTCCATCAGCCGCTGCATTTGCTCATAATTGGCGGCTGAACGGACAATATAACCCTGCTCTACCAGATAACGCTCCAGCAGTGCCCGCAACCGCATATCATCATCAACTACAATAATCTTGGACGTTTCCGAAGATACCATGCTCAATGCTCCCTGAACTTTCCCCTCACTATAAACGAAAACCTGACAACAACGATAAACCCGTCACGGAAAGTGTGTAACAAAGTTTTTCAGTGATACTTCAAACCATTGCAGACTGATGGTATAAGAAGCCCCTGAAACAATAAGCAACGATATATTGCCAATGAGAACCAACCTGATCACCCGTGAAGGTTATGACAAACTGAAAAACGAGCTTGATTACCTGTGGCGTGAATACCGCCCGGAGATCACTCGTAAAGTTGCCTGGGCAGCCAGCCTGGGAGACCGCTCCGAAAACGCAGACTACAAAGAGAACAAAAGACTGCTGCGCCAGATTGACAGCAAAGTCCGTTTTCTGCGCAAACGACTGGAAGTTCTGAAAGTAGTGGATTACTCACCACAGCAAGACGGTAAAGTCTTTTTTGGGGCCTGGGTCGAAATAGAAAATGCTCAGGGCGAAACAATGCGTTTCAGGATTGTCGGCCCGGATGAAATTTACGGGCGAAACGACTATATCTCTATCGACTCACCAATGGCTCGTGCGCTGCTTAAAAAGGAAGAGGATGATGAAGTAGTTGTTCCTACTCCAGAAGGCCGCAAAACATGGTATATTGCCAGTATTGAATACCGTTAACCCTTTATCAACAGCCTCCAGAGGACCACGTAAACAGCATGGCATTTCCAGGCTGTTACAAAAACTTCATAACATAACCCGGCGTGGCAATAGTTGTCGCTAAGCCAGAGGATATTAAATCTATGTCAATGATTATCAAACAGATTGCTGCAGAGATTTCTGCCCGGCCAGAACAGATTCAGGCAGCAGTAGCCTTACTGGATGAAGGCTCAACAGTTCCTTTTATCGCCCGTTACCGTAAAGAAGCGACCGGCGGCCTGGATGATACCCAGCTTCGCCATCTTGACCAGCGCCTGACCTACCTGCGTGAACTGGAAGATCGCCGACTGGTCATTCTGAAAGCGATTCAGGAACAAGGCAAGCTCACGCCGGAACTGGAAAAAGATATTCTGGCTGCAGATAACAAAACCCGGTTGGAAGACTTATACCTGCCTTATAAAGCCAAACGCCGAACCAAAGGGCAAATTGCAATTGAAGCCGGTATTCTGCCACTGGCAGAAGCATTGCTGACCAATCCACAGCTTAACCCAGAGCAGGAAGCCGCAGCCTATATTAATGCCGATGCCGGTTTTACCGATACTAAAGCCGTACTGGATGGCGCTAAATATATTCTGATGGAGCGCTTCGCCGAAGATGCAGCCTTACTGGATAAATTACGGCAACATCTGGCCCGCAATGCCATGCTGAAAAGCACCGTTGTTGCAGGGAAAGAACAAGACGGAGCCAAATTCCGTGATTACTTTGAACATACCGAAAGCTGGAAAAATACGCCGTCTCACCGTGCATTAGCCATGTTCCGTGGCCGTAACGAAGGTGTATTACAATTACAGCTTGTTCCAGACAGTCAGGAAGATACTGCACATGCTAACTGTGAGCAAATGGTTGCAGATCATTTTGGTATCCGGTCTGAAAACCGGCCTGCCGATGCATTCCTGCGTACAGCAGTACAATGGACCTGGAAAGTAAAACTGCACCTGCATCTGGAGAATGATCTGCTGGGTGAATTACGCGAAAAAGCAGAAGAAGAAGCCATTAAAGTATTCGCCCGCAACCTGAAAGACCTGCTAATGGCCGCACCTGCCGGTATGCGCAAAACGCTGGCACTGGACCCGGGCCTTCGTACCGGAGTTAAGGTC
>CAZXTH010000152.1:0-256 GCA_964643585.1 uncultured Pseudoalteromonadaceae bacterium | reverse complement strand
ATCGCCCCAGCGGGCTCGCCGTCGATGACACCGGCAAGCTGCTTAACCACACCACCATTTTCCCGCATGCCCCACAAAACCAGTGGGATAAATCGGTCCGGACATTAAGCCAGCTTTGTCAGCACTATAAAATAGAGCTGATTGCGGTAGGGAATGGTACCGCATCACGTGAAACTGACAAGCTAGCTGCTGAAGTAATGAAAGCCCTGCCTGAGGTTAATCTTAATAAGGTTATGGTTTCTGAAGCGGGTGCATC
>CAZXTH010000151.1:5018-7767 GCA_964643585.1 uncultured Pseudoalteromonadaceae bacterium | reverse complement strand
TTAAAAATGGCCGGGTCCTGAGTGGCAAAACCAGGGTCATTGACCAAAACAACAACCGTCTTACCTTTAACATCCAGCCCTTCGTAGTCATTCCAGTTATATTCCGGTGCTACAATACCGTAACCGGCAAATACCATTTCACTGTCAGTTACTTTGATTTCCGGCAACATACGGACAGACCATGCCATAACATCTTTTTTATAACGTAACTCTCGGCTGGCACCGTCTGAAGTACCACGCAGAGTCATATCAGAAACGTTCACAGGGTCAATCTGCACAACAGGAACCCCCTGACGGTAGCTATCCCCACTGAAAGGTTTTAAACCGATTTCACGGAATTTTTGTTCCAGATAGGCAACAGTTTTTTCTTCACCTTGTGTTGCCGGTGCACGGCCAAGCATTTCATCTGAAGCAATTTTCTCAAAATAACCCGAAAAATTAGCATTAAATTCCGTTTGTACCAGCGTTTCATCAGCCTTAGCAGCTGGTGCACTATGCTTGGGGGGTTCAGAACATGCTGTCAGCAACAAACCCGCAGTCAGTGATAACACTGCGGCCTGTTGCCAGGTTGAACGTTTCATACACACTCCTGGATATTACTGACACCATAACGCGGCCTGCCCGGTATATCAGGCAGACTGACAGCTATGGCTGATTATTATTTTTGGATCGATTTCTAAAGCGGTTTATCCACTGGTCATGTTCAAATAACACCACAAAAATCAGTGAAACAGCAAAAGGTACCAGCAAATAAAACAAGCGGAAAACCAGTAATGCAGCAACAACATCTGCCGGGTTAACATCCGGTAACGCCAGCAGGAAAAGCACTTCCAGCACTCCCAACCCACCCGGAGCGTGAGAAATCAGCGCTGCAGAGAAAGATGCCAGAAATATTCCCAGCACCAGCAAGTAGCCAGGGTTGCTGTCTGCTGGTAACGCAAAATAAATAATCGCAGCCGCAGCCAGTAACTCCAGCGGGCCAATCAGTAACTGCCGCCATACAACCGGCACAGATGGATATTCCAGTGAAAAATTACGTATTTTCAGAGAGCGGAATTTAAGTACACTGCCAAGAATATACAATCCAACCAGTGCCAGCATAGCAATGCCAGCGCTCAGGCCTACCCATGCAGGTAAATCCTCACTAAAACGGCTTAGCATAGAAGGCTGAATGACCAGCACAATGCCACCCAGCAGAATACTGCCTAATGCGAAGGTGAATGAACAAAAAGCAACCAGCACACCGACTTCAGCTCCGCTCAAGCCCTGTGAGGAATATGCCCGGTAACGTACAACCCCACCGGAAAATACCGAAGCGCCAAGATTATGCCCGATAGCGTAAGCAGTAAAAGACGCTATCGAGATAAATTTCCATGAGATCTTCTTGTGCAGATGCAATAACGCCAGACGGTCATACCCGGCAAGTGCGACATAAGCTCCGACAGTTGCCAGAGCGGCCAGCAGCCAACCATTCATAGGTATAGCCTGCAGGCTGTTCACAATGTCATCGTAGGAAATGCCTTTGAGCTGGTGGTATAACAAATAAACAGAAAAGGCGACAGCGCCGAGCCCGACAACTGGCCAGATATACTCTTTCTTCATACTGATGCTCGGAATCCTTTTAACAAACCCGGCCTAAACAGCTGCCAAATCTGTAACTTAATACAAAAGCGTCGGGCACATTGTAACCTGTTTACCCGCTGGTGCCAAAACAGCAACATCCACCAATAATGCCATAAATCAAAAAATGTCAGGAATCTGCCTGTATTCATATAATGAAAAATGGCATTTGTCCCAATCAGACTACCAACAGATTACTGCCATGTATTTACCTCAAAATAGAGTCTGGCACGGAAACCTTTACGGTTGCTGAGCGGAATATACCAGCCTTTATCATCCTGGCTAAGCATTTTTCCTCTTTGTTCCCCCCAGTGACTGTCTGACTCCACATATCGTAGCGCCCACTCTCCCTGATTCAGGGTAATCTGTAACACCAGTTTTTCACGGTACAGGTTTTCATCAGGAATACGTTTTTTAAAAAATAACGCACCATCCACGGTAAAGTCTGTCGCCCGGACGGTCAGATCTGTTGTGAATACCATGGTTCTGCCTGACAAAATACGCTTCGAATCCAGAAAAAAACTCCCCAGTACCGCGTAGCGAGGAGCAGATAATCCGGCCCGTAATGGATGAAATAACTCATCGTAACCACGAAAAACAGCCGAAGCATGTTCAGTTCGCCTGTCTGTCAGTGGTATCGGAAGCTGGTCCCGGGGCATTACAGTTCATTCAAACAGATATGAACCACGCACTTCTTTGTTCTCAGCCAGGGCCTCATGTAATGCTGGCGATAAAGGTAGCTCTTCGGGTTCAAGCCGGAGTTTTACCTGATGGTCACCAAACAAAAAGCGTACCAGATTCTGGTAGCCCTCCTGAGAGTTAACCATGCCATAAGGGCCACTATGGCTCAAATGACAATAAACTCTCGGAGCATTTTCTATATAAGCATTCTCAATTCTGACCAGCCCATCACTGGCCTGCCCTGCTGCTAATCTTGCCAGGCTGTAATCATGAGGGTTTGTACCAACCAGACAAAAAAAGCGCTCAGGCGGAAAATGACCATCCAGATGATTTACTTTTCCGTCTTTAGGAGAAAGGGCCAGATAGCGGGCAATTTGGGTCCGGTTGAAGTTACTGATATCCCATAACCCAAGAAAACGTGGAACATTGATTCCGGCAAAATCAATAC
>CAZXTH010000151.1:0-5008 GCA_964643585.1 uncultured Pseudoalteromonadaceae bacterium | reverse complement strand
GGCGTGCCATAGGTAAATACCTTATCTACACAATTACGGGCCAGCTCACTGCCCGCTTCGGGGTTTTGCAGCAAACAACGGCAGATTAACCCGCCCATAGAATGGGCAACCAGATAAACCTTAAACTGGTCAAGCTCCTCCGGTTTATCTGCACAAATCTGTTTACGCAATTGTTCGATTAGCTGGCTGAGCCCTTTGGCTGCGCTAATAATATCAGGTCGCTGGCTTTCTCCTGTCTGAGGCTGTTCATAGTAGCGGTAAATCACTACACTCTGCCGCACAATTGCTCCCTGAATAACTTCACCATCGCTGTAAACATCACGATAGCCAAACTCTTTCATCAGCCTGATTAAGGGGGATTCAAAAATATATCTTAGATATGAACGATCATGCTGCTGACGAATACGGGTTGAACCAGTATTAAACCCCATATAAGGAGTATTAACGGTTTCTTCGATATCAGCATCCCGCATAGCAAAACCACGAACATAAATAATCGGATGCCGGTTAGATTGAGTCGCCATCTCAGTATTCCTGCCTGTGTCAGTAAGGAGTCTGAGTATAGATCAGCATGAAAAAAAGGGCTCAATGGCTAATGCCTTTGCAGGCGCAAGATTGTTCACACGAACACGCCGTAAATACATCCATGTAGGCTCGATTATAAACTTCATCCATGAAGTTTACCCTTCGGGCCAGCAAGCTGTTCAAATTCGTTCCTGACGAATTTGTCCGCCCATCCGGGGCTCCAACGGTTCGCTTAGAACAATCTTGTACCTGCTTAACTGACTGGTTATTGGCCCAATCGCCCTGTTCTTATAAAGAAGAACTGCTTAGTTTTTTATCCGGTAAATAACTTTCACTGATTTCTGTAACGTAATATAACGCGGCAATACCAGCGTATCGGCTTCTGCAGAAGCTTTACGCAAGGCACCAAAACTGACGGCGCTGTCAGCAAAACCAAACTCATTGCTCAGCGTATTGAAATTACCTGAATCAGTAATTGCCTGCACATTCCCCAGTTTAACCCCCAGAGCTTTTGCCAGATTAGTTGCCTGACTTGTTGCATGCTGTCCGGCTTTCATCGTCAGCTCAAGTTCGGCATCATCCCGTTTACTGGTATCAAAGCTGCTGCGGATTGAAAAGATATGAGGCTGGCGGAACAGATAATCCATCACAGCAGGATAAGCCTCAAGCGAATTCAGCGTTACCCGTACCGGCTGGGAAGCTTCGTAACCGGTAATGGTACGGTCATTATAATCTTTGTACAGAGCATCTTTATTAATTTGTGATGCATCAATATCGCGCTCAGTAATGCCTTTTTCTTTCAGAAAGGCCAGTAACTCCCGGCCTTGTTTATAAACGGTTTCAGTTGCAATTTCAGCTGTCGAAGCCGTACTGCGTATCATAAAACGTAATTCAGATTTATCCGGTTCAACCTCCAGCGACGCCTCTCCGGTAACATTAATAAACGGGAAATCAGGTAACGGGCTGGCACTAAGTGCGGCAGAAGCCAGTATCAGAACAGGAGCAAACAATGTGGTTAATTTCATAGTACACCTCAATGGTAATTAATATGCTTCTGATATTATGGTAATAATCAGACATATGTTGTCATTATTTGTACTCTGGCTAAACGCTGGCTGAACCATGGGTATTTTTATATCACCAAAGATCAACAGCCCCTAATAGCATCCCATCGCAAACAATAGCAGTAACCTTGCGGCCAGCTTTATCGCAGCAGTACACTGCTTCCATCTTTCTCTAATAAAAACAGGAACAGAACCATGAACTGGTATAACAAACTGCCGGTAACGATGTTATTGCTGGCAGTAGCCTTTTTCAGCACGATAGCCATCGCTGCAAAAACCGACACCCTGACCTATGCTAACTATGATGAAGTGGTTATCAGCAATCTTTACCTCGATCTGGCGATCGATTTTGACAACAAAACGCTGAGTGGTTTTGCCGATTTATCCCTTAACTGGCTGGCACCTGTCGCAAAACAGATTGATCTGGATACCCGCGATCTGATTATTACTAAAATTCTGGCCCGCTCTGCACAGGGAAGCTGGCATCAGGCAGCTTATACACTAGCGCCGCGTGATGATGTGATGGGTTCTAAACTCAGTATCCGCCCAGCATTTCAACCAGAAAAACTGCGGATTTACTATTCTTCTACCGACAAAGCCTCAGGCTTGCAGTGGCTGACACCACAACAAACAGCCGGTAAGCAGCATCCGTTTATGTTCAGCCAGAATCAGGCCATTCATGCCCGCAGCTGGATCCCGGTGCAGGATACTCCGGCAGTCAGGATGACTTACAGCGCACGTATCAGAACTCCGGATACTGTCAGAGCAGTGATGAGTGCCGATAACGATCCGGTGGCTGGGCGTAATGGCAATTACTACTTCACCATGCCGCAGGCGATCCCACCTTATCTGATTGCCATTGCTGCCGGTGATTTACAATTTAAAGCGATGAGCCCGCAAACCGGTGTTTATGCCGAGCCTTATATTCTGGATGCCGCCGCAGCAGAATTTGCGACTACCCAAGCCATGATTGACGTTACCGAAAAGATGTACGGAGAATATCGCTGGGGGCGCTATGACTTACTCATTTTACCCCCCAGCTTTCCGTTTGGCGGCATGGAAAACCCCCGCTTGTCTTTTATAACACCAACGGTAATTGCCGGAGATCAAAGCCTGGTTAATCTGATAGCACATGAACTGGCCCATTCCTGGTCAGGCAATCTGGTAACCAACGAAAGCTGGCGGGATCTGTGGCTAAATGAGGGTTTTACCTCCTATGTGGAAAACCGCATTATGGAGCAGGTTTTCGGCACTCAGCGGGCAATCATGGAACAAGTATTGTCTGTGCAGGATTTAACTGCAGAGCTGAATGAACTGCCCGCTACAGATACTGAGCTCTATCTGGATTTACAAGGTCGCGATCCTGATATCGCTTTTAGTGGCATACCTTATACCAAAGGACAGTTATTCCTGATGTTTCTTGAGCAACGCTTCGGCCGTCCGGTGTTTGACCAGTTTATACGCAATTACTTTGACCACTTTGCTTTTAAGAGCATAGGCACCAACACCTTTGTTGACTATCTGAATCAGCATCTGCTTGCACCTCATCCGGGAAAAGTCTCTGCTGCAGAAATTAACGAATGGCTGTATGGGCAGGGGTTGCCAGCTACCACCCCTAAACCGGTATCAGATGTATTTATTAAAGTTCAGCAAGCCTCAACAGACTGGCAAAATGGAACAACCTCATTAGAGAACCTCCCGACAACCCAATGGACAGTTCACGAATGGCTGTTCTTTATCAATAACCTGCCACTGAGTATTAATCAGACGCAGCTGAAAGAACTGGATCAACGCTTTCAACTCACCAATTCTGCTAACAGTGAAATAGCCCATGCCTGGTTTATGCTGGCACTAAAAACCAGCTACCCGGGAATAGAACCCGCACTGGAAACCTACCTGATCAACATCGGTCGCAGAAAATTAATCGTGCCATTATATAAACAGTTGGCCGAATCCCCGCAGGGTAAAATATGGGCGACAGAAGTTTATCGTAAGGCACGCCCAGGCTATCACCCGCTGGCACAGGTTACGGTAGATGAAATTCTGAAGTAAAACCACTCCGGACAGAACAACTCTTAGAACCTGTTTCAGATCTCGCGAACAAAGGTTATGCAAGGCAAAAACAGGCGCGAAAGCGCAGTTTACATAGAGTAAATGAGCATTTTAAGCCTGTTTTTAACACCGCAGAGCCGAAGTGCAGCAGATCCGAAACAGGTTCTGAGAGAGTTGTTCTGTTCCCAATTCCATATATGGTGTATTCCCCACAAAATCATCCGTTGTTTATTGCCCGCCGGGCTACCAACCGTTAGTTTGATATCACTACAACAATAAATAACAACAGGCAAAATGACATGTGGCTGCGCACTATCATCTCCGTAACTTTACTGTTCTTTTCAGCTTTACCGATCGCAGAAGAATGGCAGGAATATTACCGTCGTTCTGCCGAAATCAAGGCGACAGATTTAGAGTTTATAGCCAAAGAACTGACCGCAGCCGGTTTAACCTATCCCACTCTCCCTCAGGAAACCCGGCATTTTGGTTATGATCCGGACCAGCCTCTGCAGTGGTTTCTGACTGAGACTGGCAAAAACATTACAAATAGTATTGTGTCTTTGCAAACACCATCCGGCGGCTGGTCAAAAAGAACAGACATGACCCGGCATCGCCAACCCGGTCAGGCATTTGGAGTAGAGCCAGGCTACATTCCGACATTCGATAACAGCGCCACCACAACCCAGTTAAGAGTACTGGCAAGAGGTGTTACCGCCACCGGTAATAAGCAATGGCAGCAAGCCTTTTACCGTGGCGTTCAGCTTATTTTTAATGCGCAATATCCACATGGAGGCTGGCCACAGAATTACCCGCTGACCGGCGGTTATCATGACCATATCACCCTGAACGATGAAGTAACCAGCGATATACTGGAACTGCTGTACGATATATCTGCCAGAAAAGGCGATTTTGCTTTTGTGTCTGCAAAAATACAGCAACAAGCCGCAACCCATTTCGATAAAGGGCTGGCATTGATTCTTCATTTACAACAACGAGATAAAAATGGCCTGACATTATGGGCAGCACAATACCACCACAGGAACTTTACCCCAGCCTGGGCCCGTGCTTACGAAATGCCAGCTCTGGCTGTCGCAGAAAGCGCTGTACTGGTTGAGTTTTTATTGCGGATAGAAAACCCTTCGCCACAGCTGCAACAAGCTATCCGGGCTGCAGTACAATGGTTTAAGCAATATGGCGTTTACGATGTAAATTGGGATCGGGAGCAAAGAGTATTGCTGCCAGCTCCCGGAGCGGGCCCTATCTGGCCCCGCTTCGCTGAGTTGGAAACCAACCGGGCCATTTTTGGTGATCGCGATCATCAGCTATATTACGACGTACATCAGGTATCGCTGGAACGCCGCCGGGGC
>CAZXTH010000150.1:2161-7774 GCA_964643585.1 uncultured Pseudoalteromonadaceae bacterium | reverse complement strand
ACTGGCGAGGAATCTCTGGTTATGTTCGCTGATTTTCATTTTATGCGCCCGGAATGGTTTTGGGCTTTAATACCCGCTTTGCTGTTATTAGTATTGCTGGCGCTACTACGTAAAGATTCCAGCCCGTGGCACCAGCTTATTGCGCCTCATTTGCAACAAGTAATACTGGGCGGACAACGCCTGATAAAAAAACAACCGCTCGCACTGCCGTTGTTATTACTTACCTGGTTATTGGCTGTAACAGCACTGGCCGGACCCAGCTGGCAAAAAATCCCTCAGCCGGCTTATGCTCTGAAACGCGCTACTGTGCTGGTACTGGACATGTCGATGTCAATACGCGCAACCGATATGACACCAGACAGGCTAACTCAGCTGCGTTTTAAAGCTCTGGATTTCACGGAACAACTCACCGAAGGCGAACTGGCACTGGTTACCTTTGCCGGCGATGCATTTGTGTTGTCTCCGCTGACACCTGACCACAATAATGTGCGGCTGCTTATTCCGGATTTACGGCCGGAAGTTATGCCGGTACAAGGATCTAACCTGCTGGCCGCCTTGCAACAAGCCGATCAGCTATTACGTCAGGCAGGTTATCCTAAAGGAGATGTCGTTGTTTTCACCGATGGTTTCAATAACGGCAGCCATAATCAGATTATGGATCTTCTGAATAACTGGCCTCACCGCTTATCCATTATTGCTTTTGGTACTGAGCAAGGTGCTCCGGTCAGGCTGGAAAACGGTGAACTGATGAAAAATACCCAGGGCGCGGTAGTGATGCCAAGAGTTCCATTGCAGCAACTGGCACAATTTACCCGCCGCAGTGAAGGAGTATTCAGTAGTGCTACCATTGGTGATCAGGATCTGGAGCAAATTGTGAAACTGCCACCACTATCAGAACTGAATAACAGCGATCCATTGCAAAAAATGGAAGGCGACCAATGGCAGGACAGTGCCATTTATCTGGTCTGGCTGTTATTGCCTCTGGCATTATGGATTAGCCGTAAAGCACCGGTTATTTTACTGGCCGGTTTTACGATTATTCCACACAACAGTGAGGCTGCAACCTGGCAGGATTTATGGCAAACACCTGCACAACAGGCACAGCAACATTACCAGCAACAACAATATACCGAAGCACAGCAAAAGTTCAGAGATCCACTCTGGCAAGGTAATGCGGCCTACCGTAATAAAGACTTTATCAATGCTGAACAGGCTTTCCGCCAGGCTGTTGATAGTCATGGCGGTGCTGACGCACTTTATAATCTGGGCAATGCCCTGGCACAACAGCAACGTTATGCAGATGCTCTTGAAGCTTACCAACAGGCTCTGGCCGCTCAACCTGATTTTCCGCAGGCCAGCCATAATGCTGAACTGATGGAAAAACTGCTGCAACAGGCAGAAAACCAGCAGGAAAACCAACAAGGCAATGAAGACCAGCAGTCTGAAGATTCGCAGAATGACCAACAGCAAAAAGGCCAGCAATCCTCAGACAATCAGCAATCGCAACAGCAGGATAAACAAGGCGAGAATGAAGAAGGCTCTGCCAATGAACAGCAGCAACCAGCTAATGACTCAGCCGACAGCCAGTCTGCCGAATCTCAGGATATGCAGGCAGATACTCAACAAGAGCAGGTAGAACGGCCATTAACACCAGCAGAGCAGGAAGAAGCTGAACGTAAAACCCAGCAGGCAATCCGCGAAACCTGGCCTAATGCTACACCTGAACAACAACAGGAACTGGATAACTTGTTACGAAAAGTACAGGATGATCCTTCATTATTACTGCGTAATAAAATGTACCTTGAATACCAGAAACGCCGGCAACAATCTTTACCCAGAGGAGTAGAACAGGAATGGTAATTCGGACGCTGATTTTTATCTGTCTTCTCTGCAGTCTGCCGGCAACTGCACTGACGCGGCTAAATGCCAGCCTGGATAAAAACCCGGTGATGCTGGGCGAATCCGTTACATTAGAGCTGACTGCTGACGCCAGAGTATCCGCGGAGTCTCTTAACTTCCGGCATCTGGAAAGCGACTTCACGGTGATGCTGCCCTCTGTCAGCCAAAGTACCAGCATTATCAATGGAATCAGCCGCCAGCTGACAACCTGGAAAGTGGTGCTGCTGCCAAAGAAAACCGGAAACTTTACTATTCCGGCATTTACCATTAACGGTATCAGCTCTTCTGCTCTGCGGCTGGAAGTCGTTGAGCAATCCGCTGCCAGTGCTACCCAGCCACAGGAATTGTTTCTGCAAAGTGAAATCGAACAGCAGGAACTGTATGTACAGCAACTGACCTATTATCAGGTAACCATTTATTTCAGTGGCGATTTACAGCGGGGTTCACTGTCAGAACCCAAACTGGAAGGTGCAGTTATTCAGCAACTCGGCCAGGACGCAGAAGGCAGTTCTCTGGTTAACGGCGTGCGTTACCGTACTATTACCCGCCGCTATACCATTATCCCGCAGCGCAGCGGTAACTTTGAGATTATTCCACCAACCTTTAGCGGCGAAATACTTGACCGTGATAATGCCCGTTACAGCTATTATTCTCGCACTAAAACCGTTGTCCAACAGGCTCAGCCACTAAGTATCAACGTTAATGCAGTGCCGGATAGCTTTCCCGGAAACTGGCTGGTAGCCGGATTAGTAACACTTAATGAAGAATGGAGCCCATCACAGCACGATATCGTGCAGGGTGAGCCTGTTACCCGGATTATTACACTATCAGCTGTAGACGTTGCAGAAAACCAGTTACCAGAACTGCAACAGCAGTTTCCATCCGGTGTCAGGCTATATCAGGAGCAGCCCCAGACCAAAAGCGCAGAACGAAATGGCCGGCTGATAGCACAAAAAATTCTGACGACTGCAGTGGTAGCAACAGACGACGGTACCCTGGAATTACCTGAAATCCGCCTGCCCTGGTGGAACAGCAAACTCAATAAGCTGGAATATGCCACGCTGCCGGCATATAAACTGGAAGTGCAGCCGAATCCTGCAATCCAGAGTAATACACCTGCCCTGCCAGCAGCACAAACAGCACAGCAGACAGAAGGGTATAATACCAAAGTTTCTCCATGGGCCTGGACACACACGTCTACCCTGTTGGCGGCATTATGGCTGTTAAGTGTGGTTGCATTCTGGATACTTTGGCAACTGCGCCCGGTTACAGAACACTCTGCAACAAGTGATAGCAGAGCCCGTTTCGACAGCCGTAAGTTACGGCAGGCCTGTCAGCAAAATGACAGCAAAACGGCTAAAGCAGAATTACTGCGCTGGGGCCACCAACAGCTTGATAAAAGATGCGCATCGTTATCAGAGCTGTCAGCATTACTGCAACCTTCTCAGCTGCAACATGAATTGGCCCGGCTAAATGCCGCGCTTTATCAGGCAAATGCAGCTGACTGGCAAGGAATTGCTTTGTATGACAGCTGGCAGAATTACCGCCACCAAAGTAAAACGGATAACACCGATCAGTTAACTCCGCTTTATCGTAACTAGGATAAACATCTGCAGGCCCATCCTGAATTATGCAGCAGTCACCGCAATAATGTGCTGCTGCATCATGATACTCCGCTCCCCCTCTGGTAAGCCGTTGTTTGTCTTGTTAACATCGGAAGTTATGTCATCGCCGTAATTTTCGTCAGGATACGTTTTATTCCTCCTCCGGTAATGCACATCTGCACTGTCAGCGTTACAGCTGCAGCACACAAGCAAACGAACATCAAGGAGCCAACATTTTGGAAACAGGAACAATGATTTCGCTGGCAATATACTTCATTGGTATGCTGGGGATCGGATTTTATGCTTATCGCGCTTCAACAAATGATATGTCAGGTTATATGCTGGGCGGCCGGCAGTTGGGACCAACCCTGACAGCAATGTCCGCTGGTGCATCTGATATGAGCGGCTGGATATTGATGGGCCTTCCTGGTGCTCTCTACCTTTATGGATTAAGCAGTGCCTGGATTATTGTAGGTTTATTAATCGGAGCCTACGCCAACTACCTGTTCGTAGCTCCTCGCCTCCGGGTTTATACTGAAGTCGCCGATGACGCTATTACACTGCCCGATTTTTTTGAAAACCGTTTTGAAGATAAAACCCGCCTGCTACGCCTGATCTCATCAATAGTCATTATTGTATTCTTCACATTGTATACCTCCTCTGGTCTGGTCGGTGGCGGCAAGTTATTTGAAAGCACTTTTGGCTCAAGTTATGAGCTTGGCCTCTATGTTACGGCCGGTGTAGTTGTTGTTTATACCGTTTTTGGCGGTTTTCTGGGCGTCAGTATGACAGATCTGGCACAAGGTATGATTATGCTGATTGCACTTGTGCTGGTTCCTTGGGTGGTATTTGACAGTCTGGGAGGGGTTATTGAAGTTGCAGATACCATCAATGCGCTTAACCCGCAGTATCTGAGCTGGTTTGGTACTACTTCCGCTATAGCCATTATTTCAGCACTGTCATGGGGACTGGGATATTTTGGCCAGCCACACATCATTGTGCGCTTTATGGCTATCCGTTCCGTCAGAGACATCAAAACAGCACGCCGTATTGGTATGAGCTGGATGTTTGTCACCATTTCCGGCGCGGCCGCTACCGGGTTAGTCGGTATTGCCTACGTTGCCAAAACCGGAGTTGAGCTCAGCGATCCTGAAACTATTTTCATTATGTTTTCTCAGGTATTGTTCCATCCATTGATTTCTGGCTTTCTGCTGGCTGCTATTCTTGCCGCTATTATGAGTACCATTTCATCCCAGTTACTGGTTTGCTCCAGCTCTCTGACTGAAGATCTGTACAAAACGTTCTTCCGCCGCGAAGCCAGCCAGAAAGAACTGGTTTTTCTCGGCCGGTTATCCGTGGTAATTGTTTCGTTGGTAGCCATTTGGCTTGCTCACGACAGAGACAGCTCAATTCTTGATCTGGTCAGTAACGCCTGGGCAGGTTTTGGTGCAGCATTCGGGCCGCTAATTCTGCTGAGCCTGTTCTGGAAACGGATGACTTACGCAGGAGCCCTGACAGGAATGATCAGCGGGGCAGTAACCGTTCTGGTCTGGATCTACCTGCCAGTCACTATTGATGGAGAAACCATTAAACTGAGCAGCCTGATCTATGAAATGGTACCGGGTTTTATCGTAAGCAGCCTGTCCATTATTATCGTCAGCTTACTGGATAAAGAACCTCCGGTATCAGTTGGTTTAATGTTTAACAAAATGCTGGAAAAACTTCACAGAGAAACAGCCAGTTAACTTGCAAAACTGACGTTATAACGGGAATACTGTTAAAAAAGTATTCCCGTTTTTGTTTTATTTGCTAGATTAAGGGATACGCAACTGTGAATTGAGTAGTACAGTATGTATCTTTATGCGGCTCGTCAGCCTATTCTTGATCGTAATAAAGCATTATATGCCTATGAACTGCTTTTCCGGGATGGTGTAAAAAATGCTTTTCCAGATATTGACGGTGATACCGCGACAACCAGCCTGATTAGCGGCAGCTTTCTGGGTTTTTCACTCGATGAACTGTTAGGCGACAAGCCAGGCTTTATCAATTTCACTCTCGAAACCCTCAGGAAAAAATACCCGGCATTGCTTCCCAGGCAACAAATCGTGGT